>JBQCHB010000335.1:0-3999 GCA_051955075.1 Flavisolibacter sp. | reverse complement strand
GTATTCGGAATGGGATAGAAATACATTTTTGATTCTTCAAAAGCTGAGTGTAAAGCAAGCGCCTCATTATATACAAGGCCATCTGCAGTTTTTGTAATGCTGATGCCATGCAACCCTTTATTATAAACATCGCCGGCTATTTTCCATCTTCTGATATCCCAAAATCTTTGTTCTTCAAAAGCAAATTCTTTTCGCCTCTCATTCCTTATGATGGTTTGTAATGAATCTTTTGAAATACGGTGATCCAAAGTATATGGATCCAGGCCGGCTCTTTGCCTTACACTTTCCACTGCATTAAATACATTGTCAGACGGGCCGCTGTATTCATTTTGAGCTTCTGCATAACTTAGCAGCACTTCCGCATAACGGAAATAGATCCAGTCGTGATAATGATCTTCATAGCTGGTGACATTTTCATAACCGGGCATAAACTTGCGCATGTAATAGCCGGTTTGTGTTTGTGTGACTGAGCCGCCGGGCCTGTTAACTCCACCATTAAAAGTTTGAATTTGTGTACTTAGCCATGGCGCTCCGTTATAAAGAATGGTATAATTGAATCGTGGATCTCTGTCCACATAAGGATTCGTGCTGTCATACCCGGAATTTGGATCTGTGATAGGCAGGCCGTTTTTCATACCAAAAGCATTTACTAATTCCTGGGTAGGGCTTGTATTTCCTGAACCTGGAGCCGTAGAAAAATTAATAGGGCCGTTTTGTGCTTCTATTGTTCTTCCGGTGGTATTGGTTTTGGCAAAAATTATTTCCTGGCTTCTCTGAATAATAAAAATGTCAGTGAAACTGGGCTGGAGGCTGTAATGGCCTTCATCAATAATTTCTTTTGCAGCATCAGCCGCCAGCTTCCAGCGGTTTGCATCATAAGTTGAATAACCATTTAAAGAATCACCAATATTGCTGCCGTTGTATAAAGGACTGGCGGCATAAAGAAGCACCCGCACTTTTAAAGCCTGGGCTCCATCTTTTGAAAATCTTCCATAATTGTTATCTGTCACAGGATCGTCACGCAAACTATCTTTTGCCCTGTCGCATTCTTTTAAAATAAAATTCACACAGGTGGCAAAAGAACTTCGTGGTATATCAATTTTATCATCCAGGTTTAGCAACGAATCACCCAGGATGGGTATGCCTCCATAGCGTTTTAAAAGTTCAAAATAAAAAAAAGCACGCAAAATTCTTGCTTCCCCAAACCAGGAACGTTTTTCGTAAGTATTTTTTAAGGGCACCTTTTCAAAGTTGTTTAAAAAATTGGTGGCCTTTCTTATTCCTGCGTAGCTTCTTGTCCAGGCGTCATCAGGATTTTTGAAAATGGTAATTCCATTGGTTGCCAGCAATGTTATTGGCGCAGCTACCGTTTGCGAAGTGACTGCGTCGTCTGAACCGGCATCTAAAAAATCCCTGCTGATGCGATTTTGTCCATCAGGCAAATCAGCATAAACAGAGAAGAGATATTGGCTTGCATAAATCCCATTAGAATCTTTGGTATCCCATATATAATCTTTGGTTACCGTTTCAACCGGAACATCTTCATATTTTCTACAGGAGCTTATTGTGATAAAAAGCGCTGTTATAAAAACGACTAAGGCTTTATGTTTTTTCATACTCATTACTGTTGCTTAAAACTTAATATTGATTCCGAAGTTGATAACACGTTGAATCGGATATACCTGGCCATAAACCTCAGGATCGACCCGTGAAAATTTTGCGCTGGTAAAAAGGTTTAATCCATTTGCAAAAACCCTGATGGTTTGAAGTTTGAGGCGGTTGGTTAATTTGAAAGGAATTGTGTAGCCAATCTGCGCATTTTTGATTCTGAAATAATCTCCATTACGCTGCCAGAATGTGCTTACGGCATCATTGTTAGGATTGCCGCCTGGCGTAAGCCTGGGGAATGTTGATGCGGTTCCGGTTTCTGGTGTCCATCTGCCAATAATGTAAGAATAGCCCTGCTGTGA
Organism: Flavisolibacter sp.; assembly: GCA_051955075.1. Lineage (GTDB taxonomy): Bacteria > Bacteroidota > Bacteroidia > Chitinophagales > Chitinophagaceae > Flavisolibacter. The sequence goes on along the minus strand of JBQCHB010000335.1, from coordinate 2,029 downwards.
GCCGAAACCAAAAGAATTGTCCGTTAAAATATATTTCCTGTTGGCTACTCCCTGTATCAATAAGCTTATGTCAAAGCCTTTATAATTGATGCTACCGGTAACTCCATAATAGATCAGTGGCTTTTTTTCGCCAATTGCCGTTTGATCATATTGATCTATCAGCCCGTCGTTATTAAGATCTTTGAATTTTATATCACCTGGCTGTAAAGTATATCCTGCGGGATGAGCGCTTGTTTCAGCTTCCCTTTGTGTTTGAATTAATCCTTCCGCTATGTACCCAAAAGTCATTCCGACAGGCTGGCCGGTTCTTACATTCCAGGGATATTTTTCAACAATTTCATCGCTGTAAATAACTTCAGAGTTCTCAAAAGACACGTTTGCGGAAATGGAATAATTGAAATCTTTATAATTATTCTGGAAAGTGGTGGAAAGTTCTATACCTGAATACCGGTTGATACCTAAATTTTCTGACGGGTAACCAATCCCAATAATTGACGTTTGTTTACCACGATTTTGCAAAAGATCATAATATTTATCAGTATAATAATCGGCAGTGAAAAGAAATTTATCTTTAAATAAGGCCAGGTCAAGTCCTGTATTAAATTTATCTGCCTTTTCCCAGGTTACACTCGGATTAGCGAGCGTGGTTTGCTGCGTTACCGCCTGTGATGCCCTGCTAATACCGATTGGGTAGGTAGGATTTACAATATCAAGCCTGTAAGATTCCCGCCAGGTGAAATATCCCACATTATCATTGCCTGTTTTGCCGTAAGTTGCCCGAAGCTTTAGGTTATTGATCCATTTTAAAGAATTGCTGTTTTTGAAAAAATTTTCATTGGTTATGTTCCAGCCAATGCCTCCCGCATAAAACAATCCAAATTGTTTATTGGGAGGATAACGATCATTACCGCTATAATTGATTGCTGCTTCTGCAAAATATTTTCCATCAAAATCATAAGAAGCTGTGGCAGCAATATCCTGGTTGGTTTCAGGCAAATCAAAATTGTAAATGCTTTCATTCCTGTCGTAAAATATTTTGCCACTAAAATTATTTTTGTCGAAAGAACGGGTATATCCTATTGCTCCTTGCAGGTACCAGAATTGAGCGCTGTAAGTAAGATTGAAATTATTTACCTGGTCGCTTGGTGAGCCATAGCGGTTATAAGTGGTGTCGCCGGATTGTCCGACAGAAAACTTGAAAGAAGGCACACCGGCAGAGCGGTTGGTAGAGTTGGAGGCATACACAGAGATATTGCTTTGCACTTTTGCCCACAGCCCCGGAACAAATTGGTCAAAATTATAGTTCAGATCCAGGTTTGAAAATATATCCCTCGTGTAATTTTCGATGTAACCTGAACTGGTAAGTTGTGCATATAGATTTCTTTGATAGGATTGTGTTCCGCCAAAAGAGCCATCAGGATTAAAAAGCGGGTAGGCATTGTTAGGCGTTGAGTACATCTGGCTGATGATGTTGTCAGTGCCACCACCGGGTTGGTTGTCTTCCTGCACACGGGCAAACAGTTGAAGTTTTGCATTAAAATATTTTGTTACGTCTACATTCACATTTGAATTAACAGAATAGCGTTTGATAGTTGCATTGGTTTCATAATCAGGATTGCTTCCCCTGAACAATGCATCGTCGCTCAGGTAGCCAAGCCCGATATGATACCGCGCAGCACTGCCGCCACCGGTGACGTTAAGACTGTACCTGCTGATTGGAGAATTCTTTTTCAGTATCGTGTTGAACCAGTTGACATCCGGATGCCCGTATTGATCACTGCGATCTTTGTATGATTGAAAATCAGATGGTGTGTACGAAAGTTGATTGTCTTCGTTGGATTGTGCTTCGTTATACAAATAAGCATACTGATAAGAACTCAACGGGTCAGGCAAACTTAAAGGCGTTTGAGCTCCCGTTTGTGCAGTAAAAGAAAGATGCGGCTTTCCGGATACAGGCTTTTTTGTAGTTACCAATATCACACCTCTTGAACTTCTTTGGCCTAAAAGAATGGTTGATAAGGCATCTTTT
>JBQCHB010000334.1:0-8879 GCA_051955075.1 Flavisolibacter sp. | reverse complement strand
TGATTATAATGATGAAGAAATTGAAAAGTTTTTGCAGTGGGCAAAAGTTCCTTATCGCAAACTGAAAAATATTGCGGAGGAAACAGCGGATATCTTAATGCAGGATAAAATCATCGGTTGGTTCCAGGGAAGAATGGAATTTGGTCCAAGGGCTTTGGGTAGCCGTTCCATTCTGGCTTCTCCTATCAATGCATCTATGCAGGCACGATTGAATGAAGTGAAGGACAGGGAAGACTTTCGGCCAGTGGCTCCTGTGGTGTTGGAAGAAGATGCGGCGGAATGGTTTGAAAATGCCTCATACTCGCCGTTCATGCTGTTTGTGCATAACGTGAAAGAGGATAAGGCGGATAAAATTCCAGCCGTGCGCCATGTAGATGGAACAGCAAGAATTCAAACAGTGAATAAAAACCAACATGAAAAATATTACGAGTTATTAAAAGCATTCAAGCAAAAAACAGGTGTGCCTGTGTTGGTGAATACATCATTCAATACACTGGGTAAGCCCATTGTGTGTACGCCACGGGATGCAGTGGAGTGTTTCTGGTCATCGCCGTTCGATGCGTTGGTGATTGGCTCTTATGTAATTGAAAAGAGCCGGGCAAATTGAATGTAAGTTTATTTTGAACCGGGCTGCATTGCTACTATGAAGCTTTTCTTGCGTCGCACTCTTATACGTTCAGTAATGCTATTGAACAAGGGAAAGTCTCACGCAAAGACGCAAAGGTGCAACGAAAGAATTTTTTGGTGTCGCTGCACCACTGCGGGAAATAAAAATTTAAAGCTGCATGAAAATATCAGTTGTCATACCAACATTTCACCGGCCGCATTTGCTGCAGCGATGTTTGCTTGCGCTAAGAGAACAAAGATTTGATCAACCCGATTACGAGGTTATTGTTGTAAGCGATGGGCCTGATGAAATGGCGAATGAGATAGTATCAAAGTTTGCATCATCGGACCGTCGTTTTATTTTTCTCCAAATGCCAACAAAAAAGGGTCCGGCTGCTGCACGTAATTTTGGGTGGCAACATGCTGCCGGAGTTTTAATTGCATTTACAGATGATGACACCATTCCACATAATGATTGGTTGAAAAGGCTTTGGCAGATTTATAAAGGGGAAAAAGAAATCGCCTACACAGGCAGTATAAAAGTGCCGCTTTCAATTTCACCTACCGATTATGAAAAGAATACAGCCGGATTGGAAACGGCGGATTTTGTTACGGCTAATTGCTGTTGCACCAAAATTGCGTTGGAAAAAACAGGAGGATTTGACGAACGGTTTTCTATGGCGTGGAGAGAAGACAGTGATCTTGAATTTAAATTGCTAATGAGCCAAATTCCTATTGTTCATGTGCCTGGTGCATTGGTGGTTCACCCGGTACGACAGGCGCCGTGGGGCATTAGTATAAAAGAGCAAAAGAAAGGAATGTTCAACGCTCTATTGTATAAAAAGCATCCCGAGCTCTACCGGCAGAAAATTCAGGCATCACTGCCATGGAATTATTATGTGATGATTATTGCAGTCGTTGTTTTTTTCGTGGCAATCATTGCCAAAACCTTTTTGTTGGCGTCAATCGCTTTCATTGTTTGGTTTGGTTTGTTTGTTCATTTTCTTGCCAGGCGGTTGAAACACACATCAAAGGCGAGGGCACATGTTGTGGAGATGATTGCAACCTCTTTGTGCATTCCATTTATTTCCGTGTACTGGCAACTATATGGTGCCTGGCGATACAAAGTTTTTTTTCTTTAAAAGTTGATTGATGAAAGTTCCTGAAAAAGAAATAAGAAAGATCGCAGTATTCAGAGCCTTGCAATTAGGCGATATGCTTTGTGCAATCCCTGCATTAAGGGCATTGCATCATGCTTATCCGGCTGCCGAAATTACTTTGCTTGGAATGCCCTGGGCAAAATCTCTGGCAGACCGTTTCCCGCATTACATTCATTCTTTCAAACACTTTCCCGGTTATCCTGGATTGCCTGAGCAGCCTGTAAACCCAGAAGCATTTACGCAGTTTCTGAAAGAGGTGCAGGAAGAAGAATTTGACCTTGTTTTGCAAATGCAAGGCAACGGTTTTATTGTAAATCCAATGGTAGAATTATTTGCCGGGAAATATACTGCAGGTTTTTACCTGCCGGATGATTACTGCCCCGATAAAAATTTGTTTGCAGAATATCCTGCCGGTATTCATGAAATTGAAAGACATCTTTTTTTGATGAACTATTTGGGTATTGAGCCTGTTGGTACGCAACTGGAATTTCCCTTGTATGATGAGGACTTTGAAGAATACGAACGATTGAATTTTCCTATTGAGCCTAAAAAATACGTTTGTGTTCATCCGGGTTCAAGAGGAGCATGGCGGCAGTGGCCGCCTGAATATTTTGCTGCTTTGGGTAATTATTGTGCGGCGCAGGGGTACATAATTGTGCTAACGGGTACAAAAGATGAGATGAATATTGTTGAAGCGGTACTACAACATTTAAAAAGTAAACCCATTATTGCGGCAGGCAAAACATCTATAGGTGCAGCAGGTGTGCTGATAAAAAATGCTTTTGCACTGATCTCTAATTGTACAGGCGTTTCTCACATGGCTGCTGCCTTTGAAACGCCAAGTATCGTTATCAGCATGGATGGTGAACCCGAACGCTGGGCGCCGCTAAATAAAAGTTTGCATCGAGCTATTAACTGGACAAAGCAGCCTGACTTTGATGTAGTCTTCAAAGAATTAAAAGACTTGTTCAAGGCTCTTCTGCAACGGAACCATTTGGGGAATGAAACAATCTCCATTGCCAATCAACACATCACGAATAGCTTGTAAAATTGTTTCAGGCATTATCATTGGTAAATCGAGTGGATGCAAATTTGCATGAACATATTGCAGCACTTCATTACGGCTTCTTTGTTCCTGCGGAATATCATACAACAGCACTTTCCCTGTTGCCATCCATGGCAAATGCTGTGGGTTGCTCAATGCATACAATACAATAACCGGTGTGGCCACAGCTGCAGCAATATGGATGGTGCTTGTATTTACAGATACGACCAGCGGTGCTCTTTTGACCAGTGTAATAAATTCCTCCAACGACAATAAGCCTGCTGCGTTAAAGGACTGCCGGCCAATGTTATTTTGTAAGTTTTCCAATTTTTTCCTTTCTGCTGTATTGCCGGTAAGGATGATTTGATAACCTAGTTCCTTTATAATTTTTTTCGCTGTTTCTATCCATAAGTTTTGAGGATATTCTCTTTTAGGCTCACTAACGCCGGCATGGAGTATTAACCACGGCTTTTGAAAATTTACACCTATAGCAGCAAGTTTTTGAACCACGGCGGGCCAAACATTTTTTGGAAGTTCGATGTGTAATCTTTTCTCTTGTGTAAGTGCACCAATTGTTTCCACCAACTGCAGGTCTCTTTGCACCTGATGCTGCACAAAACTATAAGGCTCTTTATCCGGAACCCAGTGTGTAAGCAGATCGTAAGGATTTTCACGGCAATAAGCGAGTCGTTTAGGTATGCCTGCCAGGTAAGCTATCATAGCTGATGGCAAAGGGTTTTGACTAAACACAGTGAAGATGATCGCTGCATCAAAACTCCGTTGTTTTATTACTTCTATAATTTCAAAAAAGTTGTCTGTATTGTTTAATGTATTTGTTTTTAACCAAGGCACATCGAATTGAATGACATCATCTATATCTGGTAAAAAAGGAACAATGTTGGCAGCCATAGAAGAAGTGAGAAGCGTAATGTTGCAACCAAACGTTTCTTTGAGTGCACGAATGGCCGGCCCCGACATAATAAGGTCGCCCATGTTATCGGGCCGGATGCACAAAATGTTTTTACAGGTCTTCCACTCTTTCATGTGCCGTCAATAATTTTTTTGAATGTTCTTTAATCAGTAAAGCAGCTTCCTTTATATTGTTTGCAGTAAGATCTGGCGTTCGCAATGGATTTAAGATCCATTCGGTTTCATGACCATTATCGAGCAAAACAGTTTTACAGCCGGCCCGTTTTCCTGCTTCAACATCGTTTAATATATCACCTATCATCCATGATTGTGAAAGGTTAATTTTAAAATCTCTTGCTGCTCTCAAAATAAGCCCTGGCATGGGTTTTCGGCAATAGCAATCAATGGCATATTCTTTTACAACAGCATCAGGATAGTGAGGACAATAATAAAACCCGTCAAGATAAATTTGATACGGCTTAAGCAAACTTTTGATTTTATCTGTTACGTTTTTCAAATCGTTCTCATTGAAATAACCTAGTGCAACGCCTGACTGATTAGAAACAACAACAAGCAAAAAACCTTGTGCTTTCATTGTTTGCAATCCTTCTATTGTTTCTGGTTCAATAGAAATCAAATCAACATTTACATTATATGGAATGTCAGGTATCAGCGTTCCATCCTTATCAATAAATATGGCTTTGTGCTGTTGGTTCATTGGTTATTTTTTGTGATGTGCACCTTCAAACAAGTGGGTGCTTTTTGGGCCTTTTGATGTTAGGATTTGCAGATGTTCTTTTACGATTTACGTTATTTTATCTTCCTCATCGTTGCATTGGCATAGGGCAGCTGATAAACTTTTGCCATTGGTGAACCTGCTTTTGTTTTTGCAGCAAAAATTTCTTCGTAAACGGCTGCAATAGATTCTGCAATTTTGTTCCACGTAAAAAGATTGTGCACCCGCTTTAATGCATTGGCCTGCATTTTTTGAATAGTGTTTGGCCGTTCTAATAAATGATCAATTTTATTGGCAAGCGCCACTTCATCTTTTGGTGGAATCAGATAGCCGGTAACACCGTCCTGTACGCTAAACTTAATGCCACCGACTTTTGCACCAATCACAGGGGTACCGCAAGCCATCGCTTCTAACGGTGTAATGCCAAAAGGCTCATACCACGGCGTGGTAATGAAAATGTCAGCAGCAGAATAATAATATTTTAATACGGACCTGTCTCTTCTTCCAACAAAGGTTACGGAAGCAGCAACACCGTTTTCTTCGGCCAGTTTTTGCAGCCGTCCCATTTCAGGACAAATAGTGGCATCAGGTATTTCCGACTCGCCGCCTACGATCAGCAATCGTGTTTTCTTCTTATTATTTTTTAAATAAGAGAGAGCTTTAATCACATTGTCTACTCCTTTGCGTGGCACCATTCTTCCCAATTGTAAAATGATGTTTTCGTCCTGTGGAAGTCCTAAAAATGAACGGGCATAAGATTGATTAATGGGATAAAATTCGGAAGGGCAAAAACCACAGGGAACAATTGTAATATTTGATGGTGTTACGTGATACAGATTTATCAGGTCTTCTTTATCCTGCGGACATTCGGCAATTACTTTTGCTGCTCTTGCTGCTGTTTCTTCTTCAATGTCCAATCGTTCTGCCGGAAATTTATCCTGCTCCTTTTGGTGCATACGCCGCACTTGCCCCAGGGCATGATAAGTAACTATGTAAGGAATGTCCATGATCTCTTTCAACTCCATTGCCACCAGCGCCGACATAAAAAAATTGGCATGAATTAAATCATAAATAATGTCTTCCTGATCCATAAACTCCATCATGCTTTTTCTGAACTGTGGCATGTATTGCAGCAGTTCTTCCTTTTGAATATATTTTACGGGGCCTGCTTTTACATGTATCACTCTTACACCTGGCAGCCAATGAATCACTTGTTCCAATGAGGGATTTTCCCACCGGGTAAAAACATCAATTTCATAACCTAAACGGGTAAGATATTTGGCTAACTCGGCCACATAAACGTTCTGTCCTCCTGCATCTACACCACCTAATACGGCTAACGGAGACGCATGTTCACTAATAAATGCAATTCTTCTTTTCATGTAAATCAGTTAAGGGTTAAAAGATCAAAGCAGTTTGACATAAGGTATCCTGATGTCTTGTGCTCTTTTAATTGTTCGCTCAAAAACTTCTTTCCATTCTTGCGTAAACCTGCTTATGTTAAAACGCTTCAACGCTGTTCGCTTTGCTTCTTTACCTAATTGAACAGCCAGACTTTTATCCTTCAACAAGATTTGCATTTTTTCAATAAGGTAATCAAGATCAGTATGTATGTAACCCGACTTTCCATTTTGAATAACAGCAGGCAGTTCTGTGGTTGCCATGCCTATAATAGGCAATCCCTGCATCATGGCTTCGCAAATAGCAAGACCCAAGCTTGTCCACCGAATAGGATTAAAAAAGAAGCGGTACCTGCTGATAAATGTTGGCAATTGCGGATGCAGCACTTCTCCAATTCCTAATTCGCCTGTTCCCATACCGACAAGGTCAAGCGGTACATGTTTCCTTGCTTTTAAAAAAAGGTCAAGTCCTAACAATCTTCCACGTGAAGGCAGGTTATTAATCACAACAATTCCTTTTTTCAACTCTCCAGAATAAGGTGCATCAGGTTCTATTACACCGTGTTCAATAACAGTTGTTTTTACAGGCCCGTTATTCCACATCATCTGGTTGAAGTGAGTGACATGCACAAATGTTATTTCTGTATTTTGCATGATGTGCAGGGTATCGGTAGGGTGTTGCCGCGGCGGATCGTGTTCAAGATAGACACGCGGCAGCTTTCTTTGTTCTTCAGAGAGAATTTCGTATTGATCCGTAAGGTAATTTTTGTTCGTTTGAAATAATATACAGTCGAACTCCATATTCTTTACTTCTTCAGCAGGCACTTCGATCACATTCTTGCCAAAAGGAAAAGTTCCACCCCTGCCATAATAGCCTTCTTCTTTTTTTGTGGCTGTTACAGGGATATAAATTTCATAATCTCCCCGAGAAAGAAAAAAAAGGTAACTGCCGTGGATGTGCCAGGTAAAAATTTTCATTGCAAAAATTAATAGAGTGTGAACGTTTGTTTCAAGAAGCACACCAAAAGCAGAAGTGCTGATAGTGTTGCCTTTGAGCCATAAGGCTCTGCTGTTTTTTTGTGGCGGCGAAGTGCAAATACTTCTACAAGTTTCTAAGTTTAATTTTTAAAACGGAAGTATGTGGTTTGGCACATAAAAATAGTGATGAGGTAGGGCAGCTATTGATTTTGTTATGGTGAATAACTTCCGCTGCTTCGGTCCAGTGTTAAAACGTTATTGTAGTTGAAGACTCAATAACTGTCGGGTGCGACGCAATTGATTTTAATGCCAAATCAGAGCTGGCTATATTATTTTGCTGAAGTAATCAACGATCTAACATCTCCTAAAATCGACCATCTGCCATCAACTATCGACGAGTAAATTTTTATTCAATTTCGTGTGTTTTAATTTTGTGTTTGAAAATATAATTTATCGAATTGATTGTTGTCAATTCTTTGGTTTTTCGGAACAAGCCTTTTTAAAGCTTAGGCTTAACCACCAAATCCAATATCATACATGAACTTAAAACCATCGGAACATTTGTCGCAACGGCAGATTACCAGGGGACTTAATTTAGTTATACAAGACGGCCTCGCTGCCGAAGCTATGTCAGTGCTTACAGGTGGTACTTTTTTAACTGCGATGGCTGTACAATTGGGTGCCTCCAATTTCCAGATTGGCTTGTTAGCGGCGCTTCCAACCTTTACCAATATTTTTCAACTGTTGGCAATATGGCTGGTTCAAAAATATAATAATCGCAGGGCTATTGCTGTCATCGCTAATGGTTTTGCCCGCTTTCCTCTTTTAATTATTGGCTTGCTTCCTTTTGTTTTTACAACAGGTACCAGCATCCAGGTACTGATCTTTTTATTATTCTTTCATTATTTTTTTGGTTCGGTTGCAGGCGCCAGTTGGAACTCATGGATGAAAGACCTTGTGCCGGAAAATAAATTAGGAACTTATTTTTCTCATCGAAGCCGTTTAACGCAAACGTTAAACGTGGTGCTTAGCCTGCTACTGGCATTGGTGCTAGATTATGTAAAAAGATATTATCCGGGCAGCGAGTTGATTACGTATGCTCTCATGTTTATAGCCGGAGGCTTGCTTGGTATTTTGGGAACTTATGTTCTTTCGCGTACACCTGAACCTAAATCGCATTTGGCAAAAGAAAACTTGCTGAAACTTTTTAGTAGGCCTGTAAAAGATCATAATTTCAGAAAGCTTTTGGTGTTTAATTCTTTCTGGTCATTTGCACTCAATTTAGCCACGCCATTTTTTACAGTGTATATGATGAACACCATTGGCCTGCCTCTTTCTTACATCATTGGCTTTGGGATATTAAGTCAATTAGCAGGGATATTTGCTATAAAGATCTGGGGAAAATATTCTGACCAGTTCAGCAATAAAACCATCATTAGTATTGCATCTCCGGTTTATATTCTTTGCATATTAGGATGGTCGTTTGTTGCCATGCCTTCATCTCATGGCGTAATGATTTTTTTGATTGGCCTTATTAATGTTTTAACTGGTATATCTACATCAGGAATTAATCTTGCTATCAATAATATTGGCATTAAGCTGGCGCCGAAAGAAGAAGCCATTGTGTATATTTCTGCCAGAAATATGATCGTTGCTTTTGTGTCGGCTTTAGGCCCTTTGTCAGGTGGATTGTTAGCTGATTTTTTTTCTACCCGCAGCTTTGTATGGAATATGCAGTGGAGTGGTGCACATGGAACTTCTGTAGTACACGTCCTTGCTTTGCAAAACTGGAATTTCCTTTTCATTATTGGCGGTTTGTTAGCTGTTGCAGCATTAAAAACTTTAAGCAAAGTGAAAGAAGAGGGAGAGGTGGAAAAGAATATTGCCGTGGCACAGATGAGAGTCGTTTTCAAAAACAAGATCAAAGCCGGAATGACAAAAGAAAACATGTTGTCTGTGTTGGCTTTTCCAGTAACATATCCGGTTCGCTTAAAAAGAAGAGTGCTTAATCGTATTGAAAAAAGAGTCGTGCATATCCGCAAGTG
>JBQCHB010000333.1:0-6229 GCA_051955075.1 Flavisolibacter sp. | reverse complement strand
CTCCCCAATCCAAATTAAAAACTTCTCTTCCCCTTACATTCAAACCTGGTGGATCGGACATGCCTTCATAAAACGGCTCAATCCGCATAAACACTTCTCCAAACTGCCCGGCGCCACCACTTTGCTTTTTATGCCGGTAGTTGGCTTCCGACATTCTCCTGATCGTTTCACGATATGGAATGCGGGGCTTGCCAAATTTGACAAGTACTTTATGCAAATTTTCAATTTTCCATTTGGCCACAGCCAAATGCATGTCACCCTGGCTATGGATCAAAGTTTGTTTTAATTCCTGCGAAACTTCTACAATCAAAGTTGGATCTTCTTCCCGCAATTGGTGCAGTGCCTGGGCCAGTTTTTCCTCCTCACCTTTGTTAACCGGTTCTATGCAGACCGTCATGTTGGGAGAAGGAAATTCTATAGGCTGCAGATCAAAATTTTTACCTTTTACATGCAGTGTATTATTTACATGCGTATTTCTAAGTTTTAAAGTAGCCCCAATATCCCCAGCTACTAATTCAGTTACAGGCATGCGTTTGTTACCTTCCATTAAAAATAACTGGTTGATCTTTTCCACCACGCCGTTCGATTCGTTCACTAATTCCATTCCTGTCTTAATGGTGCCTGAAAAAACCTTGAAATAAGAAAGGTCTCCCACATGGGGTTCGGAAATTGTTTTATAAACAAAAATGCAGGCAGGGCCATTCGCATCGCAAGGCAATTGCTCACCACTTGTAGTTTTTTGCGGAGGCATTTCGTTGGCACTTGGACAAACATTATCTATAAATCCCATCAACCTTCCACTGCCCATGTTTCTGTCTGCGCTTAAACAAAAAAGCGGAAATAAATCGTGCTGGATCATGGCCTTTTTCAAGCCTTCCTTCATTTCATCTTCTGTCAATTCGCCCTGGTCAAAGTATTTTTCCATAAGGCTTTCATCGTTGCTGGCGATGGCTTCTACCAACTCTTTATGTAGCTTGTCGGCTTTATCTTTTTCATCGTCAGGAATAGAGAGTTTATCTGGCTTACCACCTGTGTCTGTAAATTTATACATGGTCATACGCAACACATCTATAATTTCATGAAAGCCTGCACCTTGCTGTCGTGGATATTGTACAACCGTTACGTTTGCTCCAAAATGATCTTTAGCCTGTTGCACTGTTTTGTCAAAATCAGATTGATCGTCATCTAATTTATTTACAGCAAAAATCATTGGTGTTCTGAACTTCTCTGTATAATCCCAAATAATATCTGTTCCCACTTCAACACCCATTGTTGCATTTAACAACATCACACCTGTATCTGCTACACGTAAAGCTGAAAGAACCTCGCCTACAAAATCATCGTAGCCCGGTGTGTCAAGGATGTTAATCTTATATCCACGCCATTTCGTGTGCATTAGTTTAGAAAAAATAGAATTGCCGCGTTCCTGTTCCAATGGGTGATAGTCACCCACTGTATTATTTTCATAAACAGAACCGCGGCGATTGATCAATCCAGCTTCGTATAGCATGCACTCCGCTAAGGTTGTTTTGCCAGAGCCGGCATGGCCCAGCAAAACAATATTTTTTACGTGTGAGGTATCAAACTCTGGCATAAAATAATGTTTTGAATGAGGCAATAAAAATTCAGCATACTAATTTGTATGCAACAAAAAGCAGATTATGTTCGGTATTATTGACAACTTATCTTGCTGATAAATTGTTTGAAATCGTTGCGAAGTTCCTGGAGTGTACTCTCCTGGCTTAAGAAATCATTAAGCAAATTTTCGTGTTCAGTGTAGGTTTCTTCGGAAATGTTTTCTCCTTCTGTTTGAACCTTTCGTTCGTGATTTTTAATGGAATGCTTAATGTCGTGGATGTTGATGAGCTGGATGTGAAACTGGTTGTCGTAATGTTCTACTTCCTGTAACTGGCCTTTCGATAGAGAGTTGCGGCATGTTTCCTGAAGTGCCTTTTTGTACTCTTGTAATTCGTCGCGATAATTGCGTAAAATTTGCCGCCATTCGGTACATTCGGCTGAAAGCTGCGAGATGTCTGTCTGAACCATGGGATGAAAATTTAAGGTTAAAGAATTGTTGTTTCTACCTCATCTTCCCATAGGTGTAGGATGGTGTACTAAATTTAAAACTCTTTGCTGTAAAAAAAAGAAGATTTTTCTCATCATTAATCATTAAATTCTGACCACAGATTAGCTCGGATAATTTTGGATATCAAGTTTTATAGCTCATCGTCTTTAGTTCGATTTAAAGTCTTTTATAAGCTGGAAACAGATGTTGTTTTGAGAATAGCTCAATAAAAATTTATAGCTGAAGGGCTGCGGGATGGAAGCGGAAAGCACGGTGAAGACTTGTGCGTTGATTTGTGCCGGACTTGCAACGAACAGCCCGGACAAAAGCCTCATTGATAAGTGGAGTAAGAAGGCCCTGCAAATCCCAAACATCAAACACTAAACCCAAAACTCAAAACCACAACCGCTACACTTATATTTGCCAACTTGATCAGTCAAAATACCATACAGCAAATTCTTGGCCGCATTGACATTATTGATGTGGTAGGCAGCTTTGTAAAATTAAAAAGACGCGGCGCCAATTATCTCGGTAACTGTCCTTTTCACCATGAAAAAACACCTTCGTTTACGGTATCGCCAACAAAAGAAATTTTTAAATGTTTTGGTTGTGGCAAAAGCGGTAACACCATTAGCTTTTTAATGGAGCATGAAAAGCTGTCGTACGTAGAAGCTTTAAAATGGTTAGCCAATCGTTACAATGTAGAAGTTGAGGAAACGGAAGCGTCGCCGGAAAAAAAATTAGCGCAGCAAACCTCGGAAAGCCTATATATTATTAATCAGTTTGCACAAAAGTTTTATGCGGGGCAATTGTTTGAAACCGAAGATGGGCAAAACATTGGATTGGCTTATTTGAAAGAACGAGGTTTTACAGAAGACACCATCAAAAAATTTGGAATTGGCTATGCCCCTAACGAAAGAGATGCATTTGCGAAAGAAGCCTTGAACAATCAATATACCCTTGAGCTTTTGCAAAAAGCCGGATTGGTAGTAGAACGTAATGGCCAGCCTGCAGATAATTATCGGGACAGAATTATTTTTCCCATTCATAACAACAGCGGTAAAATAATTGGTTTTGGTGCAAGGCTTATCAAAAGCAACGATAAAGCGCCGAAATATATTAACACGCCGGAGAACGAGCTGTATGTAAAAAGCAAAATTTTATACGGCACTTATTTTGCCCGCCATGCCATTGACAAGGCCGACGAATGCTTATTGGTAGAAGGTTATACGGATGTAACATCGCTGCACCAGGCGGGGGTAGAGAATGTGGTAGCCAGTGGCGGAACTTCCCTTACCCAGGACCAATTGCGGCTGATAAAAAAATATACAAAGAACCTTACCATTATTTATGATGGCGATGCAGCAGGTGTGAAAGCGGCTATGCGTGGACTTGATATGGCTTTGGAAGAAAGCCTGAATGTAAAGCTGGTTTTAATACCTGATAAAGAAGACCCGGATAGTTATGTAAAAAAAATTGGCGCCAATGCGTTTAAAAATTTCATCCTGCACAATAAAAAAGACTTCATTCTCTTTCAAACAGAAATAGCATTGAAGGATGCGGGAAGCGATGCCAATAAAAAAGCAGAAGTGGTAAACCAAATTGCTGAAACCATTTCTAAAATTGACAAAACAGAAGATTTTACAAGGCAGCAGGATTATATCCGCCAAACCTCGCAACTGCTGCATATTGATGAAACGGGCTTCACCAATCTTGTCAATAAATTTATTCGTAATCGCATTTCTGTTCAGGAAAATAAATTGCCTTTTGAAGAAGCAAAACATTTGGAAGAGAATGCAAGAAAGGCCGCAGATAACGATTACAGCGATCAAACCTTTAATCTTCTTTTTAAAGACGAATTGCAGGAAAAAGAAATTGCAAGAATTCTTTTAGAGCATGGGTATAAGAAATGGGACACGTCGCATTTAATTGCTGAACATATTTTGTCCGAATTGCCAGAAGAAGATTTAATTGACAATGAAACGATCATCAAATTCATTCATACCTATAAACAGGCTTTGACAGAGCATGTAAAGCCAGAGAAGAGTTTTTTTCTTTATCATCCCGATCCGGCCATTAGCACTTTGGCCGTTTCGCTTGTGTATTTTCCTTATGAAGAAAGTGTGCATTGGAAAAGAGAGTTAAGCCAATCAACGGGTTACCAAAAAAGTTTGTTTCAACAGGATTATAAAGCTTTTCTTGATACGCTTCGTCCCGAAAATGAAGAAGACCTGATGCGCTTTTTAAAAATGCAAAAAGATACCACCAATGAGGAGGTAGAAAGTGCTATTAATTATTTAAAACTGCGCAAGATCAAAAGATTATTGTTGCAAAACCAGGCCGATTTGGAAAAAGCCGAACCTGCCGAGCAGCAAACTTTGTTTCTTACACACGTACATTTAAAACAACTGGAGATCGAACTTTCTAAAAAGCTCGGAAGTGTTGTAATTAAATAGGTTTTTTTACCGGCTGCATTGCAGTGATTTTGTTGAACCACCATCACCTTCTCTAATTGGTAATTCTATTCAACAATTTTGCGATAACTGTTTCAACCGCTGCCTTAGAAAGGTTTGGCATTGATTTTTTAGGTATCATAGAAATTTCAACAACAAACTCTAAAAGATGAAAGCTTTATATGCCTTAGAAGGCGGGGTTGCCGGTGCGGCGGCACTTACGCTGATACACGAAACTGTAAAGAAAGCTGTTCCCAATGCGCCCCGTATGGATTTGTTAGGCATGAATGCCATGGCAAAAGGCTTGAAAGTAATTGGCGCCAGAACGCCAGGAGAAAGAGAACTTTATGGCTGGTCATTAACCGGCGATCTGCTCAGCAATACTATTTTTTACAGCTTTGCCGGAATAGGAAAAAAAGAAAATGCTTTGGTTAAAGGATCGGCTTTAGGACTGGCTGCCGGTTTAGGCGCTGTGTTATTGCCCAAGCCTCTTGGACTGAACGAAGAAGCCAGTAACCGCAGCATTGAAACAAAAATCATGACCGTTGGTTTGTACGTCATTGGTGGATTGGTGGCTGCAGGCGTGATGAAATTATTGGACAGGAAAAAAAATAAGAGAAACAAAGCCTGGGAGCAAAGGCTTGTTACGTCATCAATGGCATAAAACTGTGCACCTTTAGTTATTCATTGCAGGAATTAACACAAGGCATAAACGTAAAAATTAATTCCTGCAATGTTATTTTAATTCGCGTTGTTTCGGGCTTTATATTTCCATTGCACTATTAAAGAGGCGTAATAATTTCTTCCGGCTGCTGCATTATAATAACGGCCTCCAAAACCATTAACATCATAGCCCAGGCTGTATTTTTGATTCAATAAGTTTTCAGCACCCACAAGTATTTTTACACTGACTTCGTTTTTCATTATTTTTTCATACCCAACTTTTGCGCTTAATAAATGATAAGCATCAGCATATTCCGTATTGGCATCATTCAACGGAATTTTATCGCTGAAGTAGTAAGCAATATTTCCCAACAACCCATTATTCGCTATAAAATCAAAACCCGATGCAATGGTGTGAGGTGCTTCAGCAGGCATTTTGTTTCCGGAAAAATCATTTCCCGATTGCTTGAATGTTTTGTAGTGGAAGTCGTGCCAGGTATGGCTTAGCCAAAACAAACTTCTTTCCGCAAAGGCACTTGATCGAAGAAGCGGATAGCTAATGTAGGTTTCAATGCCATGCTGGTTTGTTTTGCCGGCATTGATATAATAATCGCCGCCACCTGCATCTTTGCGTGTAACTATTGTATTGCTTAATGAATAACTAAAAGCATTCACGTCAATGTACAATCCGTTTCTAAAACTTCCTTTAATACCGGCATCGTAACTCACGCCTTTTTCCGGATTCAAATCTAAATTGATAGCGCTGCCAGACGGTGTTAATTCCGCTGCTGTTGGTGGTGAAAAGCCTTTGGATACACTGGCGTACAGGGTTACAATTTTGATTTTTCTTTCTACCGAAAACCGTGGTGCTATTTCGTTATTAAATTTTCTTTCCAGCATTCCAGTGGTGACAGGATTAAAGCGTTGGATTTGAACACGCAGATAATTCCAACTGCCTCCGGCGGTAAAACTCCAGTTTCCGGCATCTGCGGTTGCTTGTAAAAAAATCAATTGCTGCCGGTTATTGATCTCGTCTAACGAATCTAAC
>JBQCHB010000332.1:0-4441 GCA_051955075.1 Flavisolibacter sp. | reverse complement strand
AGTAAAAAGCAGGCGCCTGAATCCATTTGGCCTTCTTGCTAAAAGAACCATTGGTCTTTCAAGAGATAATGCGCAAAATGTAGGACTGGAAAGGACTTTTGACACCCTGCTGAAAGGTACTACAGGCAAGCGTTTGGTGCGTTTTATTGCAGGCGGTGCGCCTGTGCCGGTAGAAGGTTACGAAATAGATCCTGAAAACGGAAGAGATGTTATCACAACACTTGATGTGCAAATACAGGATATTGTTGAATCGGCTTTAATGAAGATGATGGTGCAAAGTGAGGCGGAACATGGCACTTGCCTGGTGATGGAGACAAAAACAGGAAAGATCAAAGCCATTGCAAACCTGGGCAGAAACAAAAGTGGTGATTACAACGAGAATCTAAACTATGCTTTGCAATCAACCGAGCCTGGTTCGACTATCAAATTGGCAACACTTTTAGCAGTGTTGGATCATGGTACCTCAAAAATCAATGACCTGGTAGAAGTAGGAAGCACAGGCAGTGCTTTCGTTGGTGTTCGTAATGTAAACGATGCAGAAAGAGCACCCAAGCCGGTGATGACGGTGGAGGAATGTTTTGCACATAGCTCCAATATCGGTATGAGCAGAATTGCTTACAAGGCTTTTGCAAGCGAACCCGATCTCTACAAAAATTACCTGCAAAAATTTCACTTAAATAAAAAAACAGGTATTGATTTAGTTGGTGAAGGCGCCCCTGTACTTCCAAGGTTAAAACGCAACAAAGAAGGGTTGCACGCCATGATCACTGCCAGTTTTGGTTATGCTATACAGGTAAGCCCATTGCAAACATTAATGTTATACAATGCCATTGCCAACAATGGTAAGATGATGAAACCTTATTTGGTGAACAGTATTAAAAATAATGGTGTAACCGTCAAAGAGTTTGAACCCACTGTATTGGATGAGAATATTGCCAAACCTAAAGTAATTGAGGCGGCAAAACTTTGCATGCAGGCTGTTACCACCATAGGCACTGCAAAAGATGTATTCAAAGATTCACCTTTCCCTGTAGCCGGAAAAACAGGGACAGCCCACGTTGCAGGCGGCGATCTAAAGTATTATGACGGCGTATACCAGGCTTCTTTCGCAGGTTATTTTCCTGCTGATAAACCGGAGTACACTTGCGTGGTTGTCATTAAAACAAAGCCGCATGCTCCCATGCACTACGGAGGCCAGTTAGCCGCGCCGGTATTTAAAGAAGTTGCTAATAAGCTATATGCAATGTACGTGCAGGGTAAGAAAGGTTTGTCAATGCCGGTAACACCCGATAGTTCACTGTTTACTTACGCCGGTTACACACCCGATATACGTAAAGTGTTTCAACAAACGAATGCAAAGGTTGTTGATTCAGCAAGTAAGAGTAATTGGAGCCTCGTTTATAGTAACAATAATTATAAACCTGTGATCAAAGCCAACCCGGTTTCAAAAGATATTATGCCCGATCTCAGTCATATGACGCTGAAAGATGCTTTATATGAACTGGAGAACAGGGATATAAAAGTGATTGTAAAAGGTCGGGGAAAAGTTGTTGCACAGGATGTAATGCCCGGCGCTGTTGTAAATAAAAATCAAACCGTAACAGTTTTATTGAATTAGTGAAAAAGCTAAGCGACATATTATATAAAGTGCAAACCACGGCATTGGCTGGCAATACGAATATCGATATCACCGATGTCCAGATTGATTCACGTAAAGTGCAAAAAGGCAGCTTGTTTGTGGCAGTAAGAGGCGTTGCGGTTGATGGTCATGGGTTTATTGAAAAAGCTATTGAGCAAGGTGCTGTAGCTGTTGTCAGCGAAGAGCTCCCGGCTTCTCAAAAAGAAGGTGTCACTTATGTAAAAACAAATAACAGTGCAGAAGCAGCGGGAAAAATTGCACATAATTTTTACGATGCACCAACGCAGCAACTAAAGTTGGTTGGCGTTACAGGTACCAATGGCAAAACCACCATTGCAACACTTTTGTATAAACTGTTTACCTGCCTCGGTTATAAGTGTGGGTTGATCAGCACAGTGGAAAATCAAATTGCAGGAAAAGTTATTCCTGCCACGCATACAACGCCTGATCCTATTAACCTCAATGCTCTGTTGAAGCAAATGGTGGATGAGGGTTGCGAATTTGCTTTCATGGAAGTAAGTTCCCATGCTGTACACCAGCACCGCATTGCAGGATTAGAATTTGTGGGTGCGCTGTTCAGCAACATTACGCATGATCATTTAGATTATCACAAAACATTTGATGAGTACATAAAAGCCAAGAAAGCATTTTTCGATAGTTTGCCTTCTTCTGCATTTGCTATAACAAACCTTGATGACAAACGCGGCACGGTAATGTTGCAAAACACGGCTGCCAAAAGATATACCTACAGTTTAAAAACGGTTGCTGATTTCAAAGGAAAAATCCTGGAGAATAGTCTTGCCGGTTTGGTGATGAACATTAATGAGCAGGAAGTTCATTTCCGTTTGATCGGCGAGTTTAATGCTTACAATCTTTTAGCCGTATATGGCGCTGCTGTTTGTTTGGGTGAGGACAAAGCGCATGTGCTGCAATGCTTAAGCAATACAACAGGCGCCGAAGGAAGGTTTGATTACATCATTTCTGCAAATGAAAAGGTGATTGGTATTGTTGATTATGCACACACGCCTGATGCATTGGTGAATGTGTTGGATACGATTAAAAAATTGAGGCAGGGCCATGAGCAGATTATCACAGTGGTAGGCTGCGGTGGCGACAGGGATAAAACAAAAAGGCCGGTGATGGGTGAGGTGGCTTGCGAGAATAGTGATAAGGTAATCTTTACGAGCGACAACCCACGCAGTGAAGACCCACAACAAATTTTAATTGCCATGGAGGCAACGCTGAACAGTGCTGCCCGCAGAAAGTATGTTGCTATTGCAGACAGAAAGCAGGCCATTAAAACAGCGGTAAGCATGGCGCAGCCTGAAGACATTGTTTTAATAGCCGGAAAAGGCCACGAGAAGTACCAGGAGATCAAAGGTGTAAAGCATCATTTCGATGATAAGGAAGTGTTGAAAGAAATGTTTGAGTTGTTAGGGAAATAGCTGTGAGCCGCGAGCAATGAGCTTTGAGGCAAACAATGCAGTCAGTGTTTTGAATCTCGTAGCTCACCGTTAAAAAGCTCTTAAGATATTAAATCTGAAATATTAAATAAAAAATGCTGTATCAATTTTTTGAATGGTTAAAAGATGAAGGTGTTCGCTTCCCCGGGAGTGAGCTTTTTCACTTTATCACCTTCAGGGTGTTGATGGCAGTTATTTTATCCTTGCTGATCACAACCGTTTTTGGGAAAAAGCTGATCAACTATTTAAAGAAAAAGCAGATTGGCGAGTCGGTTCGCGACCTGGGATTGGCAGGAGAGCAGCAGAAAAAAGGTACGCCAACAATGGGCGGTATTATCATCATCCTGGCAATCTTGATTCCTACTTTATTGCTGGCCGATCTGCATAAAGTGTATGTGCGGCTGATGATCTTTTGTACTATATGGCTGGGCGCCATTGGTTTTATTGACGATTATCTCAAGCTGCGTGCAAAGAAAATTGCGCAGCAGAAAGGCGTGTCATATAAAAAAGGTGATAGCGATGGACTGGCAGGCAAGTTCAAAATTTTTGGACAGGTAATGTTGGGCATTGTAGTCGGTGCCACTTTGTATTTTAATCCAAACGTAAAAGTATGGAGAGAATACCAGGGCGTTCCAAAGGCCGGGGATTCTACGGTAATTACAAAAAGAGTGAATGAAAGAGATAAATATTTTGTTGAAGCCAAATCGTTTGTTACTACTATTCCTTTTGTGAAAGGGCACGAGTTTAACTATTCAAGATTGCTGCCTTCTTCGTGGAGAGACTATACATGGATTCTTTACATACTCATTGTAATATTTATTGTTACCGCAGTTTCAAATGGCGCCAACATCACCGATGGCATTGATGGTTTGGCAACGGGAACATCCGCTATTATGAGTGCTTGCCTTGGCATTTTCGCTTATGCAAGTGGCAGTTTGGTTTTTGCCGATTATCTCAACATCATGTACATACCTAACCTGGCCGAGTTGTCCATTTTCATTGGGGCCATGATTGGTGGCTGTGTGGGCTTCCTTTGGTACAATGCTTATCCGGCGCAGGTTTTTATGGGTGATACTGGAAGCTTAACGCTGGGGGGATTGATTGCAGCATTAGCCATCATTGTTCACAAAGAATTATTGATACCCATTATATGCGGAGTGTTTTTGGTAGAGAACCTGAGTGTGATGATACAAGTGAGTTATTTCAAATACACCAAGAAAAAATATGGAGAAGGAAGGCGTGTTTTTTTAATGAGCCCTTTGCATCATCATTATCAAAAATTGGGTTATCACGAAGCCAAAATTGTAACAAGGTTTTGGATCGTCACCATATTATGTTT
>JBQCHB010000331.1:0-3261 GCA_051955075.1 Flavisolibacter sp. | reverse complement strand
AAAGACCTGGAAACCATCTACTCAAACGAACAGCTTTTTTTATTGTTAATATGCAGAATATACTTTTCAGCCTCGGATATAGCCGACTTTAATAACTTTATAGCCTCGCATCCACAAGACTGGCAATTGCTTTATAAAATGGCCAGGGCTCATGGCATAAGGCCGTTTGTTTATCATGTGATGACCAAGTACAATCTAGCCGGCGATGCAACTTTCCTGTCCAAACTGGAAAAAGACAATCAAATAGCCTTGCAAAGAAATATGATGAAGGCCGTTGTATCATCAAAAATAACCAACGACCTGAAAAAACAGAGCATCACCATAATTAATTACAAAGGTTCTGTTTTAGCTGCTCAGTACTATGAGAACCTGGGGATGAGAGAAAGCGTGGATATTGACCTTATCGCAAGCCGGAGAGATATAGCAGTGATAGAGGATTATTTTATTGCAAACGGATATATCGCCAAAGAAACTGTTCCGCGGAGATACCTTGAATTTTATAAAATATTTTTTAAGGACATCGTTTATACACTACCAAAGTACAAATGCAATATAGAAATTCACTGGTCGCTTCTAAACAGGTTCACCGGCAATTACCCGTCATTTGATTTTTTTTTGCCGCATATCAGACCTCACTATCAGAATAATACAGGATGCACTGTTCTGTCCCCCACATATGATTTTCTCGCCATAATATCCAATCATCTGGTGAAGGATTTGGGCACCCGCTTTAAATATATTATCGATATTGCCTGTATATTAAAAAAGCATCCTGAATTGTTAACCGAACCGGATTTACTTATCATCGCAGGCAAGTACGGCTTCAAAAAAAGACTTTTGAACGGGCTATCTGTCGTCAGTAGCCTCACGGGGGTAGCTGTAGGCCCAGATTACTCGACTAAAGTGACCCAAGAAGACCTGAAAATACCTTTACAATATCCTATCGAGCTACGCAATTTTCAATTTAACAGCATACATTTTTTAAAACGCTCCCTCGCATTACAAGATAATGTTAAGTATAAGATAGGGCTTCTTACCCGATCCTTTTTTTATTTTTTTATTCCCTCCTACATCGATATTAACACCTTCCGTTTACCCGTATACGTATTTCCCTTGCTAGTTATATTAAGGCCGTTTCGGTTATTATTTGAAAAGATGCGCAGTACTACAGTAAAATAATATATTTTTTGTGCATCAAACTTCAGCTGCTTCCAAATTTTTTTCGATTAAATTCAACTTTGGAGTCAAATAAAAACTGAGACTGCATAAGCGCCAATTGCTCGCAGCTGGTATCCACTTTAAAATGTTTCAATACTGCCGGCAATATATCTGGCTTAAGGTCGCCATAAGCAATAGGCCTTAAAATGTCATTCGGATAATTTCCGGCTGCCTCAAAAAAACTATCTAATATTCTTTTTTCATCCGGCTCTTCGCCCCCCTTTATCATATTTAAAACCCCGGCAGCTTCAGGCAAAAGCCAGCCAGGTCGCCTTTTGTCAAATGATCTTAAAATATCTTCGGTGTTCCTGGTCATAAATATCGCCGGCACATCCGGAAATTCGGCATGTATAAAGTCAAAAAAAAGAATATTGAATGAGGTAAATTTTATGAAAAAATGTTTGTGCAAAATGCTTCTGTGCCTGCCCATGGCAAGTAAAAGATGCTTGTATATTTTTTTGTTGAACTCGCTGACTTTTAGTGGCTGATCATCTTTTTGAACAAAAAGCCGCCACATAGTATTCATTGGGCCTGCTTCACTTATGACATGATTTTCGCGCGAACGCGCCAATGCTTTTGAAAGTATGGTTGAACCACAGCGGCCGGCATGAAAGATAAAACCGGTTGGATAAAGGCTATCAGCAACCAAAGCCTCTTCCGTCAGTATGTTAATATCTGTGACCAGGGTATCGACGTCCCCTTTTTTTAAGTTAGAAAAAATACTGGCCGACTTATGAAAGAAACCTTCGTAAAAATGATATTGGCCGAAGTCGATCCATGTAATCTTATTATTCACCCAGTCAATTGAGACTGGAAGAAACCCTTTGTTGTTTATCAACTCTTTTAAAATGAGCTTTCTTGTATTTTTTTTCACCAGTTCCCAGGGATTATTTTTAAACTAAAAACAATATCGGTAAAGAATACAAGATACACCGGGCCAATATATTTCAGATAATTTATACGCATAGTTATCAAAGTGCCAATATGGAACATTAATGCAAATACCAGATAAAAAAATGTAACCTGCGGAAAGAAAAGAACTATCCAAAAAGTTAACTCAAAAAACAGAATGAGGGTGCTAAGCACATTACAGAGCAAGGGCTTTTCTGCTATTAACAATGCACCCTTCCTGCCCGACCAAAGATAATTTTCTAGTAAATAGGCCTGTAAATTCCTGCCGCTAAGCCATCCGATACCCGATTGCGTTAGTTTTTGTAGCCCCGCAGAAAAATACACCTGCAGTAACGCTATCTTAATCAAAAGCAATTCCCAGCCGGTCGACGGCGCGAGTAAGGGTTTATCCAACGATGGCGATAAAAGCAGAACTAATAATACAATAGGTAAAAGATTCGTCTTACGCTGAATATAAGCCAATGAAATAATTTGACTGAAATAAAAAAAATAGCTGATTAAAGCAATAAAGACAAACACACGGGCGTAAAAGCCCAAGGTTACTAACACCAAACTAATGATTATGCAGACGCCTAAGCTAAAAAATTGATATTGATTTAGTGTTGGCAATGTAATGAAGCTTAGCAGCTTTTGAGGTTTTCCATATATTTTCCAGGGTTGTGTACAAAAATACCGGTACTGTTGATTAAAATTCAGTAGCAGTTGAATAGCCAGTGCAGTACAAAAAAGCTTGGCAAACATCGCTGTCTCATTTGGTTTATGAGCATTATCAAATAACTCAAAAAAGCTCATTCCGGTAAAATATTGAAGGCTATGGTCTCAACCAAGCGGTCCATGGGATGAAGATTAGGGGCAACCTTCCTTTCTACTATGCAAAAAGCGTAATAACTGCTTATCTCTACTCCTTCCTTTTCCATAATACGCATCACCATGATTAAAAGCTTACGTTTCTCAAGTTCTAAAAATATGCCATTGGGGTTGATTTGCTTGTGCGCTACTGATAATTGTTTCAACTTTCTCCCCACATATTCCGGATAACGGTAAAATTCTGATTCCCACCAATCCATGCTGCCATCTTGCTTTTTCAGAGCGATCCGGTAGACACAGACATTTTCGATCTTATGTCCAGAT
>JBQCHB010000330.1:0-9106 GCA_051955075.1 Flavisolibacter sp. | reverse complement strand
CTAAAGATGCGGTGATGTTGAAAGTAATTACTTATGAAGGAAAAAAACCTGTGGGGCGCATGATCGCTATGCCGATTGAAGAATTGAAAAACAGGGCAGAGAAAAAGAAATAACTATGCTTGAACTTAATGAAATGAGCCGGCATTTGCTGGCTCATTTCATTTTCATACAGAATGTTTTTCTTTAAACACTATCATTGACCGTGTTGTATAATCAAAAACCGGTACACCTTTAGCAGTACAACTACGTCTGTCTGAAAGCAGCATGTAAAACATTTTAACAAAATAGAGCAAAACTTCTGCAGATTATTTTGGTCTGCTACAATCAACCGATGTAAAATTTATAAACATGAAAAAAATTGTTCTACCCTTATTATTTGCGCTTGTACTACCAACTACCTTTTCGTGCAACAGTTCGCTTTTTGGAAATTATACTTTGAACGAAGCAGATGCAGCATCTGCCATACGGCAATTACTAGAGATCGGTGCAAAGGACGGCTCTCTCACCAGTTCTTTTAGTAAAGAAACGATCATGTCCACACTGTTTCCACCTGCACTTCAAAAAACACTGAACACTTTAAACCAATTGGGACTTACAAATGAAATTGACCGCTTTACTACTACATTGGGTACAGCTGCTGAAAAAACAGCCACTACTTCCGTCCCCATTTTTGTAAGTGGCATCAATAACATAAAGTTTACCGACGCCATAAGCATTATTAAAAATGGCGGTACTTCGGCCACAGATTATCTGCGAAGCTCTATTGGCGATAGCCTGCGGCGGGCTATTACACCAACTATGAAAGCAGCATTAGATGAATATAAATTGAACGATCAGTGGGAAAAAATTATAAAGCCTGCACAAGCATTGGCTGGCAACAAACTTAACCTGGATCTGCCAAACCTTATGGCAGGGCTTGTTAGCGAAAAAATGTTTGAACAAATGGCTGAAAAAGAAAAAGACATACGCAATAATGCTTCTGCCCGCACAACAACTTTATTACAAAAAGTTTTTTCGCGAACCTGGAAATAAATTATTTAAACCCAAAAAGGAAACTTGTTTGCTTTTGAAACAAGCTCATTCTTAAAGAAATTGTTAAGTAAAAAAATAGCCTTTTTTGCTTTAACACTTTTGCAGTCCAACTGGCATGGTGTTGGCAAAATAGAGGTTATGAAAAGAAATTTACCACTTAAACTAAGTACCATGAAAAAATTATTATTTGCCTTACCGCTTGTAGTTATACTGATGGTAGCTTGCAACAGTAAGCCTCAAACAAGCTCCGAAGACGTAGCCCGAAAAGTAGCAGACTCATTACGTTTGGCTGCTGATACAGCAGGATTAGCACAGTTCCAGGCCTGGAGGGCACAAAACGAAATGACTAACCCTAATCAATATGGACAAAGCCAGCAATTGGTAGCTGCTACACCAGCTGCAAGAACGTCTACATCTACACGCAGAAGTTCTTCTTCAAGAAGCAGCTCCTCAGGTGGCACAATGAGTTCGTCTTCTTCTAACACAGCAAAAGCAACGCAGAAAAAAGGCTGGAGCAAGGCTGCAAAAGGTGCAGTTATTGGTGGCGTAGCCGGTGCTGCTGGTGGCGCTATCATTAACAAACGAAATCGTGTAGTAGGCGGCGTTGTTGGTGGTGTGCTTGGCGCCGGTGTAGGTTATGGTATTGGCCGGCACATGGATAAAAAAGACGGCCGCTATTAATTGAACTGATAAGTTTATAATAGAAAAATGGATTGCATGTTGCAATCCATTTTTAGTTCTTATACTTTTCAAACACAACTTAATATAGAACCGTCACGGTTCCTTTCTTTATAATTGGCTGCCCCGTTTCGCACTGCATTTCTGCAAAATAAACATACGAGCCAGGCGGCACAATTAATCCCTTGAATCTTCCATTCCACGCAGCGGCTTTGTCGTCTATATTAAAGTTTTTGCGCTCAAAAATAATCTCTCCCCAACGGTTATAAATAAGCAGCGATTTAATGATGCCAATGCCTTTCCCTTTAATGTAGAACAGGTCATTTTTGCCATCGTTATTAGGGGTGAAGCTGTTAGGGATGAATACAAAGTTCTCTGAACATTCAAGCTTTACCGACACAGTATCCGAAGCCATACATCCGTATTGATTTTTTACCGTGACTATATAATCAACAGGCGTTCTTGGTTGTGCTACAGGAGAAGGACATGTGGTGCAACTCAAATATAAATCAGGCGACCAAAGCCACTTTGTTACATCGGGGCTTGCTATAGCTGTTAATTGATGCGATTCTGCCGCCAGCATTTGAACATCCGGCTCTGCTTTTACACTGGGTAATGGCTTAACTGCCACTTTAATGATTGCTGTATCCCTGAAACAATTATAAGCATCCCAGCCAACTACTGTATAGGCAATATCTGAAGAAGGCGATGCTACGGGATCATTAATATTGGCATTATTCAAGCCGCTTGTGTTATTGATCCATTGATAGGCATTAGCTCCCTGCACTTTTAACTGAACACTATTACCCTTGCAAACAAATGTATCCTGCACTGTTATTAAACGCAGTGGCTGCACTACAGTCAATTGAATGGAATCTGATTTTTTACATCCAAACTCATTCGCCACTTCTACCGAATACATTGTGCTTTGAGCGGGATTTGCCAATGGCGATGCAATAGCGGCATTGCTTAATCCTGCAGCCGGTTTCCATATATAATCCTTCCCTCCCGTTGCATTTAACCGGATAGTTTCTCCAAGACACGCAATGTTTTTAGATGCAGATAAATTGACCACCGGATTAGGATGCACGATCAATTGTTGTACAACAGTATCATAACAACCATTGTATTTTACAACCAATTGTATGTTGTAAGTGCCTGGATCATTGAATGTTTGTGCAACGGGTTTCTGCACATTGCCTGTATTGCCGTTGGCGAACGTCCATAACCACTCCGAAGGCGATATACTTGCATTGCCTGTGAAGACCGTACTTGATCCGGCACACAATTCAGAGACGCCATTAATGCTAGCCTTTGCTTTTTTATTCACTGTTATTTGTTGTGCCAGCTCTTTCATACATCCAAAAGGAGAAGTGACCCTGAGCCCTACAGTATATGTTCCGGGCCTGGTAAAATTGAAGACAGCATTTCTTGTGTTAGCTGTATCTGCAGCATTGCCGGTTCCAAAATTCCAGTGATAAACCAGTGGTTGCTGCGCTGCATCAGCTGCTATGCTTTTTATGTTGGGTGTAAAAAATATTTTCGCGGAATCGCAAATAGGTGATGGCATTTCATTCATAATAACCGATAAGCTATCAATAACTATTTTATCGGGAAGTGTTGTTGCCGAAGCGCAGCCCTTGTCGTCTTTCACTATCAGCTTCGGCTGATAAATACCTGGCGTAAGATATTGGTGCGAAGAAGAAATAGCAGTACCACTTTTAATAGTGCCGTCACCAAAATCCCATAAATAAGTATTTGAATTGATAGTGGTAGCAAGTAAGCCTACTTGTTGTGATGTACATCCCTGTAAAACATCAGCCTTTATTTGTGCATCTGGCTGGCTAATGATGACAGAATCTTTATACGTGCCGGTAAGTCCATTGTTTCCATAAGTATATAAAGTGATCTTATACACACCCGGATTGTAATACGTGTGTGACGGACGATACTGGTCATTGATGATGGTACCATCGCCAAAATCCCAAACAAGCTTTGTATACCCTACCGAAAGATTGTTGATGCTAACAATTGCCGGCGGGCAAGAACCGGCAGCAATATAATTTGTATAAAAGCTAAAGGCTGTATTGAAATCTTTTACGGTTATAGTTTGCAAGGCTGTATCAGCACAGGAAATGGAAGCATCGTTTGCAATGAGCTTAACCGTATTAACGCCGGCTTTTGTATAAGTGTGCTGGCCGTAGTAATCGGACGATGTAGTTCCATCACCATATTGCCAGGTGTAATCAACATTATTGCTGTACCACGAAACTGTGTTGTTATAAAAACTAACCGTTGTGTTTAACGGCACATTAGGCACGTACAAACCCGAAGCATAAAATGCCGCTTTAGGGCCTTTGGCACTCACCAAATAACTAAATGAAGATGAGCAGCCACTTGCATCTGTAACAACCAATCTTACATTATAATTGCCGGGGTTTTTATACAAATGCTCTACTTTGGCTGATGATGTAAGCGTTGTTGTAGCGCCATCACCAAAATCCCACTGCCAGCGAATAAGAGGTGTATTGGTTACTGTCTTCGATGTATCCTGAAATACGATTGCAGACTTATAACAACCTTCATTGTTTAATACTTTGAACCCCGCAACCGGGCCATTTACTTTTAAGTTGATGTAGTTGGTAGTATCGGAGCACCCGTTTCTATTAATGATGGCTCTCATTTTGGTTACACCGGCTGAAAAATTATTCAGCGTACCGGCATAATTGGTGTATTCCCATTGATAGTTAGATATGCCTCCCGTAAACGGTGCACCATTGTTATACTCAAACTTCTCAAGATAATATTGACCCCATCTTGAATTGTTAAACGGGTTCGTTTCAAGATTAGAAATTTGCACGTTCAAATAGTCGTTACTACATAACTCTGTTTTGTTGGCAGTAAACAAAGGGTTTTGTTTAAGCAATACGCTGACCCCAACCGAACTGCTTAAAGTGCAATTGGCTGAAGCGCCTCTTAATACAACAGTATAAGTTCCTGTTTTTGTATACGTGTGTTTTACAACATGCTGGCTGGTATCGTAAGGAAGTACCGTTCCATCACCGAAATCCCATGTGCCGCTTTTTATCCGCAAAGAACGCTGATCGAAAGTAACAGTGCCTCTTGTGCCATCGCAGGTGTTTTCTGCCTTTGTTATGGCAACGGAAGAAGGCAATACATTGGCATAAACCGTTTTTATAATTGTGTCAGCACAATGCCCAATGTGATTGATGAATGTAACATTATATTTTCCCGTATCTGCATAAACATGTTCGGGATAAGAGCCATAACCGTTAAAATTATTATCACCAAAACTCCACTCCCAACCATCAGAAAAAAAGGAAGCATCCCTGAATTGCAGGTCCAACGAATTGTCACAAGGAAAAGAATAAGTAAAATCGGCTTTAGGCTTTGCGTACACTCTTGCATAGTAAACAGCAGTTCCTTTACAACCACTTTCCGTAGTATAATTCAGTGTAATGTTATAGCCGCCCACAGTATTGTACAAATGCTCCGGCGATGCTTCGGTAGATGTAGTACCATCGCCAAAGCTCCACAAGTAAGTGGTTAGCGGTTGATTACTATAAGTTGACAACTTAATCTTTAAAGAGTCGCAATCATAATAACCTCTCAAACTGCTTGAAGAAACTAAATTGATTGATACTGAAGGTTTGTAAACGCTTACTGTTTTATAAACGGTTCTGCTGCAACCTGCCGCATTATAAACGGTTAGCCAGATATTGTAATTGCCATCGTAAGAAAAATTGTAGGAAGAATTTCGTTGGCTTGAAAAAACATTGTTATAACTATAATCTGTACGCCACTCCCATTTCACGGCCCCAGGCGTAGTGTCTTTGAACTGCACCGTTACAGGCGATCCGCAAACACCGCCATAATCTGTTATAAAACCTTTCGAATCAGGAAGATCATTCACAGTTATATTTTTGGTTACCGTTTCTTTACAAGTACCAAATGTGTTAGTCAATTTTATAGTGTAGGTGCCTGCAGCAGTATAACCATGGCCAACTTCTTTCCAATAGCCATTTGAACCATCACCAAATTCCCAGAAGCTGCTGCCGGGGTCCACGTCGCTTTTACTTTTGAACGTATAATAACCTTCTTTGCACAACAGCGCCGGTGCTTCTATCGTACTGTTGAAGTTCACTAAGTCTTTTACTTCAACTGTTTTTGAAATGGTGTCTTTACAAGCACCATAAGTGTTGATTAAACTGACATCGTACGTTCCTGCATTATTATAAACATGCGTAGTGCTGCTGTAAGAATTTAATAAAGCGCCATCACCAAATTTCCATAAGCTGCTGGATGGATACAAATAACTCGTGCCATTAAAACTTAGTTCTCTGCAAAGCGGACGGTAGCTAAAATCCGTATTGAAATAAGCAGCATTAACCGAAACGGGATAGCTGGTTGCGGTGCATCCATCCGTATTGGAAACGGTAACAGTTACAGGATAAACAGCCTTTTTAGTGAAGTTGTGAGACGGCTCTTTTTCATCAGACGTAGTGCCATCACCAAAATTCCACTTGTATAATAAAGTTCCCGGCCCTGTACTTGTATTTGTAAAATGAACCGCATCAGATAAAAAACACAGAATCGTTTTATCCACTGTAAAAGCGGGATTAATGCTACCTAGAATTTCTATTGCATTTGTTTTGGTAGTGCTGCTGGTACAACCATAACTGTTTGTGACGGTGAGACTGACCGTTGGCTTTTGTTCAGCATTATAGTAATGACTTGTTGACGGACCATAACCCTGTTGTGTACTGCCATCTCCATAATCCCAGAAATAATTCGTGATACTACCATCTCCGGCTGCGGAGGTAGACGTAAAACTTGCAGCATTGGGCAGGCAAACTTTTGCAGCCGGTATAGAAAAGTCGGCAGTTGGTTTTTTATATACAGTGATTGTTGCTGATTTGGAAGACGTTTTTGTTCCATCGGTTACCGTCAGTGTTACTGTATAAATTTTTTCATCGGTGTAAATGGCGCCAGGATTGGCTAAGGCTGAAGTATTTCCATTGCCAAAATCCCAGTGGTATACTGCAGCAGCAGAGGCGCCACGAGTTGTATTAGTAAAAGAAACCGTTAAAGGCGAACAGCCGCCTTGCTTGCTTATATAAAAGTCGGCAACCAATTGGGCACGTAAAGGAGTAGCTCCAACAACAAACAAAATAATAAAACAGAAAAATCCTTTCTTTAAAACAGTTAGTCGGTTCATGCGATTTTCAAACTCGCTGCAATTTTAGTAAGCAGGCTGCAGTGGCGCGAAAGATAAATGCAGAAAATAGTATTTGCAATAATGGCACAGCTTGTTTTCAAAAAAACATCCTGCACATACCAATAAGCGATGGTGATAAAGGAAAATACTTATTCCAGGTATCAGTTATCCTGGCTTTGAGCGAATGCAGCTTCAGACGATGCAGTTTGATCTTCGCTTTTCTTTTTCTTTTTAAACAATCCTCTAAATAAGCCCTTCTTTTTTTCTGTGGGTTCTTCTGCAATTATTTTAGGTTGTGGTGCTGCTTCTTTCGGCTGCTCAAGATGCGGTGTTTCAATAAGCGGCACTAATACTTCTTCGTCTTTTACAGGAGCTTTTACTTCTTTCATAATCGTTGCCAACGAAGCTTTGGCAGCAGAAGTCTTTGTTGGTTTCATAATGGGTTTTTTTCTTTCCAGAGTGGTTATGGCCAGAGTGGCTGTATCATTGGACGCAGAATCTGCAACTGGTTCTTTATATGCTACAATATGCACCGCAGGCTTAGCAGATTTTGCTGTATGATGATCAAAAGTCACTTCTTGCACAGCGGCTTCAGGTAGTATTTGCTCTTTTGCACCCAGGTATTTTTTTCCTCCATACACACCGCCAGCTACCATCAACATCACTAAAGCTGCAGAAATCCATTCGTAAGCATTCACTTCTTTTTTTTGATAACGGGAGACGTTAGGATATTTTTCTTCGATACTATTGAGCGAACCCAAATAAATCCTGTCATTTGTAAACGTAGTAGGAAAACAATGACTTGGTTTAAAAGAAGATATTTTTTTTCGCAACTCTTCTGCTCTTTGTTCAATCTCGTCATCAATGGAAGAACTTGCTATTTCATCTCTCGATTTGGGATTTGAATTTCGATCAAAATAATTTTTCAGCTCTTTTATCTCTGCGGGATGCGACCAGGCAAAACTTTCACCTTCTACCCACACAAGGTCATGAACATTTATTTGTTGTTGCAATAATTCATCAACCGTGTATGGGCCCGTTTGTTGATTGTTGCGCAGAAGCAAATACACCTTTTGCATAACACACTGTTTTATCTTTCAACGGCAAGGCTACTAAGAGATCATAGGCAGCGGAGGTGACAAATCCTTTCAATTTGCAAATAATAAAGCTAATTCTGTGCCTGATTGCAAAATTAGAAAAAACCTCATTGAAACGGTGCTTTCAATATTTACCGCCTTTGTTCTGCTTACTACTTTTTGATAACCGTTACCGGTTTTCATTATCCTTAGATGAGCAATAGCATTTTGAAAACACATTCAGTTCATTCATCCAATTTCTCAAATCATTGCAGAGCTTATGGTTTTTTGCATTTCAATGTTCCATCTTTAAAATATTAATTGAAGTAATGAAGAATCATCACGTAGAAACGGAACGTCTATTCCTGCATTCATTGACTTATGAGCAGCTAAAACTGTACCTGCAAAACGATGGATCGCTGGAAAAAGAATTAGAGATTCAATGGATTTCGAGAGAAATTCATCCCGAGCTAAAGCAGGCGTTGGAAAATACTTTACTACCGTCGCTGGCTGGTAATGCCAATTATCACTTTTTTACACTTTGGACCATGATCAGCAAAGAACACAATTGCATGACCGGTGACCTATGTTTTAAAGGTGCACCTTGTGAAAATGGCAGCGTGGAAATTGGCTACGGCATTTACCCGGCTTTTGAAAAACGCGGCTATGTAACCGAAGCGGTAAAAGTTTTATGTCATTGGGCCCTGCAGCAAAAGTATGTTCGTTCAGTAAAGGCGGAAACAGTCAAAGAAAACATTGCATCGCAAAGAGTGTTGCAAAAAAGTGGTTTTGTTTTTATGGGAGAAAAAAATGGTTCACGCCAATGGCAATTAAAAATTGGAAGCAGCGTATTTGCGTAGCTCTTTGTAATAACTCCCGTGAAAATTGCTAAAATAAAACAACATGCACTAACTGCTTTGTTTTATAGGCAGCACAATTGTGAACGTTGCCCCTTCATTGAAAGCACCTGTGGCTGATATAACGCCACTATGTCTTTGCACAATCTTTTGACACAACGATAATCCCAATCCGGTGCCTTCGTACTTGTCTTTTGAATTAAGTCGGGCAAAGGTTTTAAAAA
>JBQCHB010000329.1:0-25815 GCA_051955075.1 Flavisolibacter sp. | reverse complement strand
GTTCCAGTTTTTCTTTTCTTTTGGCGACCACAGTGATTCTGCAATGGCCAGCCCACGTGGCCAGGTCATGTATTGAACGGTACGCATATTATAAATTTGCTCGGTCCACAAATTAGCTTGTCCGCCTTTGATGTATTTTGGATCGACACCTTGGGGCAAAGGCTCAAATTCGTAAGCTTTATTTAATCTTAACGTGGCATACACACGAGGCTCAATAATTGGATCGGCCTGCATATAATCAATGTAAGCATAGGTGGTAGGACTCATCACTACTTCGTGGCCCATCTTCGCTGCTTCTATGCCGCCTTTCATGCCACGCCAACTCATTACTGCCGCACTGGGCGCCAGTCCGCCTTCCAGTATTTCGTCCCAACCCATGAATTTTTTACCCTTTGACTCAACAATTTTTTCCAGTCTTTTTTCAAAATAACTCTGCACCTCTTCCATTGATTTCAATCCTTCTTTTTGCATGAGTTCTTTAATGGCTGGCGTCTTCTCCCAATAATTTTTAGGGCATTCATCGCCACCTACGTGTATATATTCGAAAGGAAATAATTGCGCTACCTGCGTCATCACTTTATCTAAAAATTCATATACTTTTTCATTGGCAGGACAAAGTGTATTATCAACCAAAGCAATGGGCGGTGCTCCATGCGACCAATCCATAATAGGTTCACCTGATCTTACAACATAATTTTTCGCCTCCGGCGTACATGATAATTCCGGATAAGAAACAACGGCTGCAAGGCTGTGCCCGGGAACGTATATTTCAGGTAAAATGTTTACGAATCTTTCTTTTGCATACTGAACAATTTCTTTGATATCATCTTGTGTATAAAAGCCGCCGTAATCACGTGGTTCATCAGGAGTTGGTGCAGAGAAAGTACCGAAGTAGCCAACCTTGTTAACCCGCCATGCGCCTACTTCGGTTAATTTAGGCAAGCCTTTTATCTCCAGACGCCAGCCTTCATCATCAGTTAAGTGCAGGTGAAGCAAGTTGTACTTATAGCGCACCATATCATCAATGAATTGCATTACTTCCTTCTTGGTAAAAAAGTGGCGTGATACATCAAACATCAAACCTCTCCATCCAAAACGTGGATAGTCGGTGATCTCTACTGCAGGTACTGTCCATTGCACATTACTAACAGGCGTAGCACTTTCAATCTCTTTTGGCAACAATTGCAATAAGGTTTGTGCACCATAAAAGAGACCAGCGGGTTTATTGGCTTGAATAGTAATGCTTTTCGGTGTTACAGATAAATTATATCCTTCAGCGCCAACAGTATTATCTGTTTTTTTATTGAGCTGTAAGTGAATAGCAGCCGTAGGCGCTGCATTACTGATCAATACTTTTTTTGCTGCAGCCGTTTGCAACCTGTTTTGTAATACATCAATCACCTGCTTGAGGTCTTGCTGCGCAGGTGCTTCTATTACTACGGTTTGCGGCAACAAAAATTGTCCGCTTGTAGTGCGTATGGAAACCGGTTCGGGAATAATGGCAACAGCATTTTTTGTTGTCTGGGCAAACGATGTTTGAAAGACAAAGAGAAACAGTAGGGCAATTCCTGATTTCATGTAATAGAAAAGTTTATAGGATTATGATTCAAAAGATGATTTGCAATTTATTTAAAAATACTTACGAAGCAGTAATTATTAGACAGCCTTCCAATCATTGCATCCTCTTTTTAACAAACACAACTACACACCAAAAATCTTAAAGAAATGTTCTTGAGCAATCTCTATTAACCTTGTCTTAACCCTGTTGCTATTGCTCTTGTCTTATTTTCATTGCCTGAACTGTTTGTATGTTCAAACTTTTTTTGTCATTGGCTTTTATTGCAGTTGCATTTCACGCCAGCGGCCAGCAAGCCTGGGTTAGTGGTTATGTAAGAGACAGCATTACACATTTTCCTATAAAAGGCACAATAACCAATTCTGCTACAAGGTCAAAAGTTCAGACAGATGTTAATGGCTTATTTAGAATAAGGCTTGCACCGAATGATCTTATCTACATAGCAGCACCTTCTTATCATTACGATACATTGCGCTATTCCATTCTTTTTGGGGACACACTCACAATCTATTTATCGCCTTCAGGTAATATTTTGCCTGGCGTAACCGTGCAATCTCAATACAATAAATATCAGCTGGATAGTATTGAAAGGCGGTCTGCGTTTGAGCAAATGCAAGGGCAAACATTGAATGCCATCGCTTCAAACCGATCATCCGGCTTTGGCCTTACACTCAATCTTGACCGGTTTACGAAAAAGAAATATCGCAACAAGAAAAAAGAAGAAAAGAGATTTCAGCAAACAGAAGAATGGGCTTATGTCAACTACAGGTTCTCGCCGCAATTAGTGGGTTATTATACGCGGCTGCAGGGCGATGATTTGCGTGATTTTATTTATCGTTATACGCCCGATTATACCTGGTTAAGAAAACATCCCTCTAACGACGATGTGATAAATTATATCAACGAAAAGCTTAAGGATTACCGAACTTCCCACAAATAAAAAAGCAATTCCTTTTAGAATTGCCGGCAAACAAACGATGCTACAATTGATCAATAACGGCGACCTCTGTTATTGTCTCTTTTATTAAAGCCACCACCACTATTATATCCCCCGCCGCCCCCGCTTCCTCCGCGGAAACCGCCACGGTTACCGCCGCCATATCCGCCTTGTCCACCCGAGCCGCCACCGGGGCGTTCCTCGGCCTGTTTTACCACCAATGGTTTTTTACCAAGAGAAATGTCATTCAAATGTTCAATAGCTTCTTTAGCTTCTTCATCGTTAGGCATGTCTACAAATCCAAATCCACGGCTCTTGCCGGTTTCTTTGTCAATAGTAACTTTTGCGGAAGCAATGGTGCCAAATTTTTCAAAGATTTCTACCAACTCATCATCGTAAAGATCGTATGGAAGGCCCGCTACAAAAAGTTTCATTCAGGATATTTTATGGGGTAAATGTACAGAACTTATTTATGAGTACCTATTAGTTAAAATAAAGACGTAAAAAACTATGTAAGAATTGATTTCTGTCAATGAAGGCCTCTTTGTTTTATCATGCCACCTTGTATGTCGTTAATACTTTGCTGTATAATAAAAGCATTATTATCTATGGAGCTGATCAGGCTGCGTAGTTTGCCAACTTCAAGTCTTGTTACTACGGTAAACAATATTTCATTTTCACTTGTGCTCTCACCTCTTTTGCCATAACCTTTTTTGCCATTGTATACAGTAACGCCTCTTCCCAGTTCATCAATGATCTTGCTACGAATCGCTTCGCTATGTTCTGAAACGATAGTAACTCCGGTGTATTCATCTAAACCATGCAATAAAAAATCAATTGTTTTAGATGCAGCAAAATAGGTGAGTATAGAATAAGATGCCGGTTCAACGCCAAGAAAAAACAGGGCGGTTGCAAAAATCAGGATGTTCAGAAACAAGATAACATCAGCCACTTTTAATACACTGTTATTTTTACTCACCAACAAAGCTGCAATTTCAGTTCCATCCAAAACAGCTTCTGCCCTAATAGCAAGACCAATACCCAAACCGATA
The DNA here is from genome assembly GCA_051955075.1 of Flavisolibacter sp. GTDB lineage: Bacteria > Bacteroidota > Bacteroidia > Chitinophagales > Chitinophagaceae > Flavisolibacter. The sequence goes on along the minus strand of JBQCHB010000329.1, from coordinate 22,250 downwards.
AAAAAACCACCAAACAATGCAGTCAACAGTTTATCAGGCGTGACATCGGGATAAGGCATAAAGGCCAGACACAACGCTAATCCTGTAATGGCAATGGTACTTTTAAGCGCAAATTTCAATCCCATTTGATAATAGCCCAGTATGATAAATGGCAGGTTGATAAGTGGGATGAGGATAGATAAAGGCAGGTCGAAAATATTGTTCAGCAACATCGAAATGCCGGTAACACCGCCGTCAATAAAATGGCTCGATAACAAATAACCTTTTATGCCCATGCCGGCAGAGAGTATAGCCAAAATAATGAGCACATAACTTTTGATTTCTTTAAAAACAATTCCCTTCATGCAGAATAAAAATACGGCATTACAGATTGAGGAATTAAATTACAGTAGCGATTGAATGTTGCTAATTGCAACGTCGTTTGCTCAATGCTCAATCTTTAAAATTAATATGATGCCAATTTATTGATGTGCATCAATTGGAAAATAGCATTTTAGTGGGATACTAACAAACTACTAACAAGACTTTAATACAGATGGTGGTAATTTTGTGTTCAACATAAAGCAGAAAAATTTTCTCATAAGCAGTTAGTTTTGGTTGCGACCCCTGTTTCTACAGGGGTTTATTTTTTGCTCGAATAATGGGCATTTAAAATTCTTTGGTTTCCAATTCCACAAAAACAAATTTTTTGCCCGGCCCGCTTATTGTAATAGGTAAAATCTAGGAAAGTTTCTATGAATATTTGGCCTAACAATTACCAGCAAACGAATCGCCGGATGCCAGATTAATTATGAGAAGTAACATTTTACATAAACCCGGAGTTAATTGGCTGCTGATATTTTTCGCAAGTTTTTTTTGTCACGGCTTGCAGGCGCAAGACCTTCCTGTTCACAAAAGGAAATACATTTACTTCCCTTATGCACCGGAACGAAAATGGCAAAGTTCAATAGGGTTTACAGCCACAACGATGCCGTACGAAATCACTGAAGAAATACACTTTCGTGTTCCCGCAGGCGACTTTCATGCCATTAAAAGATTGAATGATAAATTTTATCTCGATGGAAGGGTAAGCTTTCAGTTTCTGCAAAATCTCATTACAATAGGTCCACGTTTTGCCAAACCCATTACGGCCCGGCTCTCGTTTTCGCTGGGTAGCGATGTGGGTTACTGGTTTGGATTTATCAATACCGAAGGCATCAAAACCCGGGGGCATGGCTGGCAAAATTATCCTAATGCTTCTTTGGGCTATCGCTTTAGCAAAGCCATACTGCTTACGCTGAAGGCGGAAGGCATCATGAACTTTGGCATTAAAACTTACGCAGGTTCTGTGCCTGTTGCTACCGACTATAAACTCTTTAGCGGCTCGGCTTATACTGTTGCTTTAGAACAACCTTTTTATGGTAAAAAAAGTTTGACACTTGGTTTCCGTGCTATTTACACAAACTTCTATTGGCAAACCTGGACGCTTTTCGAACCTTACGATCGTGACCTGTTTTTTCCACAAATAATTGTTGGAATCATTTTATGAAAAACTACATTTTCATAGTGCTTTCCTGCCTTATTTTTTTATCGTGCAAAAAAGATTTTGAAGCTCCTGTGCCCGATACAAGCTGGGACATTTTTGAATCTTCTTCTGCCTATTTAAACACATACACCCGCCAGGGATTGGAAGGCGTTTATGACATACAGGATGGCGCCAATACTTTTGGAGCACTTACAGCAGCCAAATGGAGTTATACAATAGAAAATAGCGACACAATTTATCATCTTAGTTTTTTCTGCGAAAAGCAAGTGTCTTATTTTATTTGCGAAGGAAAGCGATTGGACAGCAGCATCCTGTTGAATGGTTATTGGCGCAAAATGGTAAATACTGAAACGGGCAAAATCAGGCTTATGATCAAGCCTGCTGACGGCGCCAGGCAATTGTTGAATGCTATTCCTATAAATACAGACGACAGTCTCGTTATTTCCGGCAATTATGGAAGCGGGGAAAATACACCAGACCAACCCATCAGGCTGAAATATTTACGGCCATTGTATAAAGCCAAACCGCTTCAAATTGTAGCGCACCGCGGTGGCGGCAGCACTGCTGACCTTTTGCCTGCGTCAGAAAATTCTGTAAACATGATCAAACTGGCGTCAAGGTTCGGGGCAACGGGAATTGAAATAGATGTGCGCAAAACAAGCGATGGGGAGTTTGTCTTGTTTCATGATGCAACGCTGAACGAACGGCTTATACAAAAAAATGGGTTGATAGGCCCTATTGAAAATTATAGCCATGCGCAATTGAGTTCATTGGTGCGTTTAAAGGAGGGAGAAAAAATTCCAACCTTAGAGGAAGCTTTGCAAACGGTAGTGTATAACACACCTTTGGAATATGTGTGGCTCGATACAAAGTTCAATGGGCCGCTTGAAAAGCTAAGAAGTATTCAATCTGAATTTTTGCAAAAAGCAGCGGCTTTGGGCCGCAAACTGGAAATAACCATTGGCATACCCGATAGAAATGTGTTGGATAATTTTTTGTCATTGCCTGGTTATGAGAATACGCCTTCCGTTTGCGAGCTTGATCCTGCCGACGTGGAAAAAGCAAATTCAAGAATATGGGCGCCACGGTTTACACTTGGTTTGCAAAATGAGACAGTAGAACAAATTCATGCCCAGGGCCGCAGGGCTTTTGTATGGACGCTGGATGTGCCGCAAAATGTTTATGAATATATGACACAAGGAAAGTTCGATGGCATCTTATCTAATTATCCATCTATAGTAGCTTATTATTATTATGTACAGCCATAAAATTTTTTTTTCTTTTTTGATCCTGGTGCTTGGTATAAGCTGCTATGGGCAAGATGGCGGATTTACTTCGCGGCCTCTTCGCCGTGGCGACTATTCTTTAGTTGCTTATGTAAGCGGCGGCGTAGGTTACTATCCTTCCTATGCAGGCAAGCTGGCTTATTTGCAGCCTAAAATGTCAAACGTCAACCCTGTTTCTACTGTTAGAATTATGTGGCATCCCGATCACTTGGTAAAAGTGGGATTGGAGACCGGCTACCTCACTTTTCTTTCCTATACTTTAAAAGATTCGTTGGGTAAAAAGGGCAAGGTGGTATTAAATGCTACTCCGCTTTTGGTGGAATGGACCATGGCGCTTACCAAAAGGTTCAATGTATTTGCAGGGTCGGGTGTGTATTTTTTAACCACAAGATTGAATTATGCAGGCAAGGCTACTTCAAAAAAGTTAAGTGTGGGTTGGATGGCGGCAGCATCTTACATTCAACCACTTTCAAAAAACACCGGGCTTGGCGCTGAAATAAAATGGCTGGATGCGGCTGAATCGAGAGACGGTTCTATTTGCCTGCAACTGCAGTGGGTGTGGCGGTTTTTAAAATGGTAGGCTAAGTGCTTAGTGTATTAGCGATGTTTATTACAGTAAAAAAATTTGTTCAAAAAATTATTCCCTGTAAAATATCTTTCCATTTATAACTGCGCTAAACTTGCAAAATGTTTGATTCAATTGCCGACTTTTTAGAGCCCATTAACCTTAGTGAGATCTCTCACGATGCCGGTTATAAAGAAGGCCAGATAGGGAAAATAATCAAAACCTACGAGGAAGAATTCCCCGATCTTGACGATGCCGATATTGTGATTGTGGGCTGTGGCGAACAAAGAGGAAATGCTTTGTTACATCAAAGCGCAGCGGCCAATACAATTAGAAGCGAGTTTTATAATTTATACTATTGGCACCAGGATATTAAGTTGGCAGACATTGGAAATGTAAAGATTGGCAAGGTGAATACCGATACGTATGCTGCCTTAAAAATTGTGTTGCACGAATTGATGCTGGAGGGAAAAACGGTGATCATTCTTGGTGGATCCCATGACCTGATGTTATCGCAATATTATGCGTTTGCTGATGAAAAACGGCAGGTAGACGCTGTGGGTGTAGATGCTGTGATTGATATTAATATTGACTCTCCTTTTCGTAACGATAATTTTTTGATGGAGCTGCTAACTGCCGATCCTAATTATATGCGGCATTATAATCACATAGGTTTCCAAAGTTATTTTGTGCATCCGCGAATGCTGGAAACGATGGACAAACTGCGCTTTGACTGTTTTCGTGTAGGCAGTGTAAAAGAACATATTGAAGAAATGGAGCCTGTTATTCGAAATTGCCACATATTTTCTTTTGATATTTCGGCTTTGGCCCACGCATTTGCACCTGCCAATTCGATTACGCCAAATGGCCTGAACGGAGAAGAAGCCTGCACATTGATGCAGTATGCCGGCATGAGTAATAACATGCAGAGCATTGGTGTATATGGCTACCGTCCCGAAAAAGATGTAGAGAATTTAACTGCCAAACAAATCAGCCATATGCTTTGGTATGTAATGGATGGAAGAAGCCGCGGCAACCGGGAAGCGGTGATTGATGAAAGAGAATCGTTCAATGAGTTTCATACGGCCTTTGCCGAGGTGGCAACAACTTTTTTGCAAAGCAAAAAAACAGGACGCTGGTGGATGCAATTACCCGATAAGCAATTTATAGCCTGCTCTTACAAAGATTATCTGCTGGCTAGTAGCAATGAAATTCCCGAACGCTGGCTGCGGGCACAGGAAAGACCTTGAAGGAAGTTCATAGTTCATGGTTGATAGTTCATGATTGGATTTATAGTGATCATTTTTGTTCATCGTTGAGCATTTTAGTATTCTGTTCTTCATTCAATATTCCCGGTTCCTTGTTCGATATTCTGTAGTTCATGTTGCAGATTCTGCCTGGCTTGTGTTTCGTATTTTTCAAAGAAATAGTCCGTTTTAAAAATCCTGTCCATTTGTAAAAAATGCTGCACCACTGCTTTTCTTCCGGGATAGTAAAGATTATCTGCGTACAGCGAATATTCTTTTCTTATATCCGCTACATAATTTTGGTAGCCATTCCATTCTTGTCCTAAAATAGAAAGGTCAGCATCTATAAAAAAATTAGTATCGTCATCTTCTGTTTTTTCATGGGCTTTGGTTGCCAGTATTTGTTTTTTACAAGCATCTATTTTGTTGGCAGGAACATCAATGGTAGCTAAGCGGTTTTCTGTAATAATGATGCTTCTTTCTTCATTGTCTCTCCGCAGCGGATTATAAACAAGATCATGGTAAAAAAGAGAGAATAACAAAACATTCCAGTCGTGTATTTTTTCTTTTACGGCAGATAGTTCATTTAGCAAATGTTCAAGGTGGTGCAGGTTGTGATAATACCTTTTTTGATTGGAGTAAGCAGCTTCAACTTCATTCCAGAGCTGCTCCGATAGTTTGGGATTGGATGTGTAGTGTGCAGTTAAATTGGTAAAGACAGTTTTCATCATAGGTAAGAATTATTTACTTGCTCTTATCATCAGACTTAAAAGCCTTGCTAATGAAAAAAATAACCAACAAAACAATAATAATAAATTCAGCCATCAGTAAAAATACAAAAGCCTGAAAGAATGGGCTGTTGAAATTGAACAGCCCATTTGCAAGGGTAGGATCACCGTACAGCAATTATTGTATGTTCGTCAACTTCTAAACTTTGTTTTACTTTAAAATCACCCACGGCTTTCAGGTATGCTGTTGTTTCTGATTTCGTCAGCATGGTCAAGCTGTTTTCGTTCTGGAAGTAACAATGCGTGCCGATAAACCTTTTTACGTGGCCTCTTGTTTCTGCAGGTAAAAAATATTGGAGCTTCCAGAAATTGCGGCTGCCCGATTTTTTGATGGCTTTATAAACAGGTCCGGCGCCACTGTTGTAAGCCGCTATTACCAATAGCCAATCGCCAAACTCGTTGTACAGATCTTTCAGGTGTTTAGCCGCAGCTACCGTGCTTTTATAATAGTGGGTGCGTTCGTCGTATTTTTTTGAAACCTTTAATCCGAGGTCGCGGGCCGTAGCCGGCATTAACTGCCAGGGGCCTTTAGCACCTACGTGTGAAAGAGCCGATGGCTTTAAACCCGATTCTACCACAGCAAGATATTTTAGTTCGACAGGCAAACCATATTTTTCCAAAACGGGTTCTATGATTTTAAAATAGGTTGTGCTTCTTTTTTCTGCTGCCAGTAGCTCTTCATCGTTCTTTTTTAAAAATTGTTTTACATACTTAGTAGCCGCTGTGTTTAATTGAATGGCTGGAGAAGCCGCTACTGCTTTAGCAGTAAAAACAGTTGTGTCAGATGCAGATAAAACACTGGTGTCTTTCTTTTGCAGTGTTTGTTGTGTAATGGTGTTCGTTGATAGCTCGTAAGAAAGGGTTTGTGCTTTTGGACTAACGCTAAATGGCGAAACCATTATGAACAGAGCGCCGTGACCAAAAAATCCCGCCTTTACTAATTTTCTTTTCAACATTGTTTTCTTTTTAAGGTTAAACAATGCCGACCCTAAGAATTGGATTACAAATAGGGATTGATCAGTAGAATATGGATAAGGCTAATGCAAGAATACTGGAGAAGGTTTGTCAAGAACGTTGGATGAAATTGGCCTCAGATTTCCGGGGGACGGACATTTGGTTTTTTCATTTGTCCGGAGAACTGGGTTGATGTATTTCCTAATCAGCTCCAAATGTATACGGCGTAATTCAAAACTCATAGCTTTTGCACAAATGAAAATTTACGATACATGTATAAACATATAAAAACCAAGGCTGTGCATTTATGATTAGACGTACTGAAAATTAGTCAGGCTGGTGGCAGATATGAAGATTTAAGTTGATTTTGAAAATTAAATCGGTTAAAACCATCGCCAGGTTATTGTAAAAGATAAATACGTTGTTCAAACTAAATGAAGGTTTGTATAAATGTTTCAACTACCTGTGCTCTTTATAAACATTAATGGCAATAGCATTTTGTAATTGCTCCATTTCTTTTTCACTCAATGGATGTGTGTTCATTGTTTTTATAGCTTCCTCCAATTGCTGCATGGTGCGCATGCCAACAATAGTGGAAGTAATGGCTCGATGATGCAGTACAAATTGCAAAGCCGTTTGCGTAGCATTGCGGTTTGCGTTTGAAACAGATTGTACAGCAGCGGCTGCGTTTTGGACTTGTGCACTCGTATAATTCAAATAATCTTTTGCAGGTTTGTTAATCAATAAACCCTGCGCCAGGCTGCCTCTTGTTACCACGCCGATATTGTTTTGTAAAAGAAAAGGGAGCGAAGATTCCTCGGGCCTTCTGTCCAGCAAACTGTATTGCGTCATTACGCTGACAATATTGGAACGTGTGGCCCATTCGCGAATGACAACCGGCCGGATAGATGAAATACCATAATACCTGATCTTGCCCTGCTGCACCAGTATCTCAAAAGCTTCCATGGTTTCATCAATAGGATCCTGCATCGTCCCGCCATGCAATTGATAAAGATCTATGTAATCGGTTTGCAGGCGTTTTAAACTTTTTTCGGCGCAGGCCAATATGTATTTTTTGCGTGGGTTCCAGTCCCAGCCGCTGCCATCAGCCCGCCATTGGTTACCTGCTTTTGTAGCAATTACGACCTTGTCTCTTTTGCTTTTAAAAGTTCTTCCTATCAATTCTTCATTCAGGCCTTTGTCGTACAGGTCGGCAGTATCAAAATAGTTGATGCCTGCTTCTAATGCCCGGTGAAGAATGGTTTCACTGGTTGCTTCTGGCTTTAGTGACATACAGCCAAAACCAATTTTACTAATGTGCAAATCCGAACGACCCAATTGCTGGTATTGCATGTTTATAATTTTATGGCCAGCTCTTTGCTGGTTAAAGCGAAATATAAATTTTGTAACTGGTGCAGGTGAAAAAAGTTATTACTGATAGGCAGACCATTTAACGTGGCCCTGCCAAAACATTCTTTGTTGTTCTTAACGTAGGCAAAGATCTCGTTTTGACTGTTGCCAATTACCGGCAACATCAATTTGAATTCTCTTGCTTCGGGTAAAAGCGGATACTTCTTGTTTTCAAGGAAGCCACATTTTTCCAGCACATCAGCTTTTAGAACCAAAGGAAAAAAGTCTTTGTCATTGCCTTTTGCAAGAAGTTCGAAATGCTGTAAGGTACATTGCACGGGCACAATGCGGACGCCTGTTTTATGCAGCAAATAATTACCAGGACGTAACTCGTTTGGATTGATCATGCGGTAAAAGTAAAAAGCACAAGGAAAAACTCAGGCAGTTATTATTCAATTTAAATAATACATTAAATGCCGCCGCTTTGGTTTTTCGAAATTGCCGGTTTATTGGTGGCCATTCCGTACACATGAAGTCTTTCATCTCCAACTTCAATTTCTTTGCTCAGCTGTAACCCAAGTTTTTCTAACAGCCTGATTGAGCTTTTATTTCCGGGAAGTGTGGTAGCAAGAATGTGTGAGTGTCCGGCATTGCAGGAGATATGAGACAATACTTCCTGTGTGGCTTCAAAAGCATAACCATGATTGGTGAATGCCGGCAAAAAGGCAAAGCCAATATCATGGTGCTCCAAATACGCCCGCTTGATAAGTGTAACGATTCCAATTGGTATAAAATCTTCTTTGAGTTTGGCTACCCAATACGTGATATCCGGGTTGTCATTAATTTTTTGAATGTACGCGGCTGCATTCTCCAACGAATAAATTTTTCTATCTCCAATATAGGTAAGCCAGCCTTCGGAATTGACAAGTTCAAGGATGAAACTCTTATCGTTTGATGATAAAGCTTCTAATAAAAGTCTGTTTGTGGTGATGGTGCCTTGCATTACAGGTTGTTCGTTTTTGCTATGATGCACAAGATACAAAACTCCGTTAGCGTCAATTTAGTTCTGACAGGTTAGGCAACAATCACTCTTACAAATCACCTGTATTACAAAAGGAAAAGCCCCGCACAGAGCGAGGCTTTTATCAAACGTAGTTCACGACTTACCAAATATGAATTCTTTTTTCCGGTGCTACATACATTTTATCGCCGGGCTGAATATTAAAAGCCTGGTACCAGGCATCCATATTCACAATAGGGCCATTGGCACGATGCATGCCAGGAGAGTGCGGATCGGTCAATATTAATTGCGCCGCAGTTTCGGGCAAGGTGTTGTTACGCCATACCTGCGCCCAGTTCAGGAAGAAACGTTGAGCAGGCGTAAAGCCATCAATGGTTTTTCCTTTTTTAAATTGATCTGTATTGGTGAAAGCTTCGTAAGCAATATTCAGTCCACCAAGATCAGCTAAGTTTTCACCCAGCGTTAAACGGCCATTTACATGAACCGTATCTAACACGGTAAAATTGTTATACTGATTTACCACCAAAGCAGTTCTTTGTTTGAATCTGGCTTCATCATCCTTGGTCCACCAGTTTTTTAAATTACCATCAGCGGCAAACTGGCTTCCCTGGTCATCAAAGCCGTGTGTCATTTCGTGGCCAATAACAGCGCCAATGCCACCATAGTTCACAGCATCATCTGCACCAAAATCAAAGAAAGGCGTTTGCAAAATGCCGGCAGGAAAAACGATCTCGTTGTTCGATGGATTGTAATAAGCATTGATCGTTGGCGGTGTCATGCCCCAACGGGTTTTATCAACCGGCTTGCCATAGCGGCTGATCATATCATTGTACGCCCATTGGCTTACGCGGCGGGCATTGCCCAAATAGTCATCGCGTTTAATGACAACATCTTTATAGTCTCTCCACGTATCGGGATAAGCAATCTTTTTGGTGAAAGCATTCAACTTTTCCAATGCCTTCGTTTTGGTTTCATCGCTCATCCAATCCAGCTGCTTAATGCGGCTGGCAAAAGTTTGCTGTAAATTATTTACCAAAGCCTGCATGCGTTGTTTGGCCTCAGGTTTAAAGTATTTGCTTACATACAACTGACCAAGCAAATCACCTAAGGAGCCATCAATCAAGCCACTCACTCTTTGCCGGCGTGGTGTTTGCTCTTTTTGTCCGGAAAGCACTTGTGAAAAGGCGAAACTTTCTTTTACAAAAGCGCTGCTTAAAAAATTATCGGCGCTGTTCAGCAAATGCCATTTCAAATAAGTTTTCCAATCTTCTATAGGTAGGGCTGTTAACAAAACATCTACGGTTTTAAAGAAAGAAGGATTGTTTACAATGACACTATCAGCGCCATTCAATCCGAATTTGCCCAGCATCCAGTTCCACTCAATGGAGGGTGTAGTGGCAGAAAAATCTTTTACGGCGAACTTGTTATAGGTTTTGTAAGGGTCACGCATTTCCACGCGGCTCATTTGCGCTTTAGCCAGGGCGGTTTCAATGCGTAAAACAGTAGCAGCATCGTGTTCTGCCTTATCAGCACTTTCGCCAATCAATTTGAACATGTTGGTTAAATGCTGTTGATACGCCTTGCGGATAGTAGTGCTGCGGGTATCGTTCTTTAAATAATAATCACGGTCGGGTAGCGATGTGCCGCCTTGCGATAAAGAAGGAACATAAACCGTTACGTTTTTGCGGTCGGGCGTAATGCCAAAGCCAAATAATGCCCCACCTAAACCCTGCGTACGGTTTTCGGCCAGCAATGATAAAAATTCGTTTACGTTGTTAATGGCATCAATGCGTTGGAGATCGGCTTTGATAGGTTGATAACCCAGGTTTTCAATGGCCGCAGTATCCATACCGCTGGCATAGAAGTCGCCAATTTTTTGCATGGAAGGATTGGTGGATGCTTTTGCAGCGGCGGCGGTTAACAAAGTCTGCAGCCGCTTGCTGCTTTCTTCACGTAATTCATCAAAACTACCCCAACGGGTTTTAGAAGCAGGAACAGCATTATGTTTGATCCAGTTGCCATTGGCATACAAATAAAAATTATCGCCAGGCTTTACCGATAAATCCATATTGGCCTTATCAATATATTTTGGCTTCTTTTCTTTTTTGTTGCCAGGAGGTGTAAAGGCAACCACAGTAGCGGCAGTGCCAAGCAATGCCAGCTTAACAAAATTCTTCATGTGCGTTTTTTTAAGAGCAGCTAATTTAAGAAAGAAGCGTCAGTGCGAGGCTTATAGGAACGTGAATTAAGGTTAATGTGCCGTGAATTAGTTGAACTATTAGAATCTTAAGGCACAAGCTTATTTCGTTTTACACGTTTGCAAGAATTCTATTCAGTACAATGGCGTGGACGTCATACATTTGAACAAACCCTAAAAATTCATGAAGACCAAACTGCTTTTAACAGCGAGTTGCGCTATTCTTTTTTTTAGTTGCTCCACTTCAAAGCAAATAAGCCGGTCGGCAAAACAAAATGTGATCAACGATGCTGCGTTGCAGGCGGCACATGTGGGCATTAGTATTTACGATGCCGATGCAGGAAAGTATTTGTACAATTACCAAGGCGATAAATATTTCGTACCGGCCAGCAATACAAAACTCCCTACTTGTTATGCAGCTATGAAATATTTAGGAGATAGCTTGGTAGGATTAAGATATGAGATAAGAGACCACGGTGTATTTATTCAACCTACAGCAGATCCGAGTTTTCTTCTTCCTGAATTTAAGAATCAAAGGGCTTATGATTTTTTGAAAAACATAAAGAGTCAAATCGTTTTAAATCTATCACAGTGGCAGGATGAAAGATGGGGTAGTGGCTGGTCGTGGAATGATTATAGTGAAGATTATATGGCAGAGAGAAGTGCTATGCCGATCTATGGTAATGTTGTTAGATTCTCAAACCCGTTAAATAGAATAAATATTGTTCCGGGCTTTTTCCAGCATGATGTTATAGTTGATAGTTTACAGGATGCAAGCCTTTATCCTTCGTCTGTTAAAAGAGATATAGCTGCCAATAAATTCTTTATTGAAAATGCCACAAAAACTGCACATAGTTTGGAGACGCCTTTTTATACACAAAACGGTGATATCATTTTTAAACTTTTGTCAGACACCTTGCATGTGCCGGTTTACAAGGATCAAAAGCTTACTTCAAAAAATATAAATCTTACCGTATTACACTCCCAACCCACCGACTCTCTCCTCAAGCCCATGATGCACCGCAGCGACAATTTTTTTGCCGAACAATCTTTGTTGATGGTGAGTAATGAATTGTTGGGTGTGATGAATGATTCAAAAATTATTGACACGTTACTTAAGACAGATTTTAGAGACCTGCCGCAAAAACCGCGTTGGACAGATGGTTCGGGGTTAAGCCGCTACAATTTATTTACGCCGCAGGATTTTGTAACCATTCTCAATAAAATGCGCACAAATTTTGGAATGGACCGCATCAAAAATATTTTAGCCACAGGCAATACCGGTACACTAACTAGTTATTACAAAAACGAGCAAGGCTACATTTTTGCCAAAACCGGAACGCTTTCCGGCGTTGTGGCTTTAAGCGGCTTTTTATACACGAAGAAAAATAAGCTGCTCATTTTTTCTGTGCTGGTAAACAACCACCAGGCTTCTGCAACGGCGGTGAGAAGAGCTGTAGAAAAATTTATTGAAGGTCTGAGGTAGTTATCTCCCGAACATCTTTTCCAGTTGTTCCTTCTTAAACTCCAGGTAAGTTGGTCTTCCGGAAGGTGTGGTATTAGGTTGCTGGCAGGCAAACAGGTCTTCCATCAGCTTTTGCATTTCTCTTTCGGTTAAGGAAACGCCGGCTTTAATAGCTTGCTGTGCAGCCACGGTACGCAGCAACATTTCTCTTTTGGAAAGTTTTAAATCGCTGTTGAAGTGTTTGTATTGTTCCAGAATTTTTTCCAGCGCCAGCTTTTCATTACCTGTTTCCACATCGGCCGGTGTACCCTGTATAACAAAAGCAGTTTTGCCAAATGGCTCGATGCTATAGCCCATTTGTTGGAGGTCGGGTAACAATTCGTTCAGCAATACAGCATCGGCTGGTGTTAGCTCTACGGATGCAGGGAACAAGCTTCTTTGCGTAGCTACCGGCTTGCCTTGCAAGGCAATTACTAATCGTTCGTAGATCACTCTTTCGTGTGCTGATTGCTGGTGCACCAGCATAAAGCCTTGTGAAGAAGGCGCAAGAACATAAGTATTAAAAACCTGTGTTAGTTTGGCGTCGTGAAAGCTGAATGGTGAATGGGCAATGGTGAGTGGAGAAGAAGTAGTGATTGGCTTCTCATCAAACTCCAAAAATTTCCTTCCCAACGATATAAATCCCGGTTCTGCGGGCCCACGGTTGATGATCGGTTCACGTCCCAGATCACTCCAATGTCTTAACCCGCTGCCTTCAATTTTATGCGCCTGGTTAGCTTCTGTAAAAGTTTGAAAAATGGACGATGATTTAGTCGCTGTTTGTTTGTCTTCTGTAAAGGGTTTTTGCACCGATTCCAGTTGTTGAATATCGGCGCTTAAATCAAAATCCAGGGTTGGCGTAATGCTAAATTGCGCCAGCGCATGCTTTACGGCAGCCTGTACAAAAGCATACACAATTTTTTCATCCTCAAATTTTATTTCCTGTTTGGTAGGATGCACGTTCACATCTACCTGCGTGGGGTCAAGGTCAATGAACAACACATACATGGGAAAGCTGTCTGCCGGGATCATTTCCTGGTAAGCGTTCTGCAAGGCATGGTTGAGATAGGCACTTTTAATAAAGCGGTTGTTCACAAAAAAGTACTGGTCGCCACGGGTTTTTTTTGCAGTTTCAGGCTTACCAACAAAACCCTGTATGTTCAAATAATCGGTGTCTTCTTTCACAGCCACCACTTTCGAATTGTAGTTGTTACCCAGCAGTTGCACAATGCGCTGCTTTAATGAGCCGCCTTCAAGGTGAAACAGTTGTTGCCCATTGCTGGTAAGCGAAAAAAAGACGTGGGGGAAAGCCAATGCTACACGAATAAATTCATCCACCACATGGCGCATTTCTGCTGCATTACTTTTTAAGAAATTACGGCGTGCAGGCACATTAAAAAATAAATTTTTCATGCAGATGCTGGTACCCGCTGGCGCCGCAATGGGCTGTTGCTTTGTAACCACGCTGTTTTCAATTTCAATGCAGGTGCCTACCTCGTTTTCTGCTCTCCTTGTTCTTAACTCCACTTGCGCTACAGCTGCTATGGAAGCTAAGGCCTCACCACGAAAGCCCATGGTGCGAATATGAAAAAGGTCATCGATGTTTTTGATCTTGGATGTGGCGTGCCGCTCAAAAGCCATGCGGGCATCGGTTTCGCTCATACCCTGGCCGTTATCAATTACTTGTAGTAAGCTTTTGCCGGCATCGTTGATAATGAGTTTAATTTCTGTGGCGCCGGCATCTACAGCGTTTTCAAGTAACTCTTTCACGGCGCTGGCCGGACGTTGAATCACTTCGCCGGCGGCAATTTGGTTGGCAATATTATCTGGAAGCAGTTGTATTCTATCAGCCACGGTGTCTCTCCTTAAGTTCTCAAAAATACGGCTTCAATGCCGACCACCAAAAGATGATTTGCCACCAAAGCTTCTGAGTATTTTTTCTTAGTTCTCAAAACCTGTTCACGAATTAGCAATTCCTTATATGTTTGAAAGCGGCTACATTTTTACATTCGCAACTTCCATCCTAAATGAAAAACACCATGAAAAAATTGATCTTATATACCCTGGCAAGCCTTATTTTTTTGCCGGGCTGCAAAAAGGCGGTAGAAAAAATTTTAGAAAAAGATACTCCGGCCGCCGATGTTTCAGGGTTTGTAAAATATACCATTCGCAAAGGACAGCAATACTGCGATCAAAGCAGTTACAAAGCTGTGGAGACTGCCGAAATGAAGTTTGTAGTAAAGTTCGATAGTACAGCTATTTATCAAACCTCTTCACCCCAAAATCAATCCGATATCAATAAGCTTTACGGATTCTCAGATAACAATGCCGGCCATCATCAATATAGTGCCCGCTTTGGCTGGCGATGGAGCGACAATGCCCTGCGCCTGTTTGCGTATGTGTATAACGAAGGCGTTGTTGCCTCAAAAGAACTGGCTGTTGCAAACATTGGCAAAGAAATCAGTTGCTCCATACAGGTTAGCAACAGCAGCTATTTATTTACTGTGAATGGCGTAACAGAAAAAATGCCCCGCATGGCAGGCACGCCCAAAGCTAAAGGTTACCAACTATATCCATATTTCGGCGGTGACGAAACAGCGCCACATGATATTAATATCTGGATCAGGAGTTAAAAGCCTTTTAGCTGTTCAAGGATTGCAGGGTGCATTTTCCCTACCTTTATAATTTGTTTTTAACTATTCAATTTTAATTTATGAAAACAGCATTGATTGCTTTACTTGTTTCTGTAATTATAGGCAGTGTTTCTATTTACGATTTCAAAGTCCCGGGTTTGGAAGGTGGCACGATTGATTTCTCGCACTACAAAGGGAAAAAGATCCTGATCGTAAATACTGCTTCTAAATGCGGCAACACACCACAATATGCCGACCTGGAAAAACTGTACGAAAAGTACAAGGACAAACTTGTGATCATTGGTTTTCCAGCCAACAATTTCGGGCAGCAGGAACCGGGTACCAATAGCGAGATCAAAGAATTTTGCACAAAAAATTATGGTGTTAGTTTCCCTATGGCCGAAAAAGTTTCGGTGAAAGGCGATGACATTGCACCTATTTTTAAATACCTCACAGACGAAGCTGAAAAAATGGGTTTCCAGGATCCTGTGAAATGGAACTTCACCAAGTTTTTGATTGATGAAAATGGCAAGCTCATTACGGTAATTCACAATAAAGTGAATCCCATGAGCGAAGAAGTGACGAAATATTTAAACTAAAAAAACTAAGATTTACAGGATTAAAAAGATTATAATGATATTTGGAGCTGTCCTGAATGGGCAGCTTTTTATTTCCCAATAATCCTGATTAATCAGGTCAATCAAGGTTCTGATGTTGTTTAAAGACGTAGTAGGCCAGCAGCAGGTAAAGCAGCAGTTGATAGAAATGGTAGCGCAAAATCGTTTAAGTCACGCCCTGCTTTTTTTAGGCAGGGAAGGTAGCGGTGCTTTACCCCTCGCAATGGCTTTTGCCCAATATATTTCTCTGTTACCCGGTGCCTCTATGAATGAGGCCTCTTCGCTTTTTGGAGAACCTGTTGAAGTGAAACTTCCATCCACCGTTGAAGAAGCCGATGCCTGGATGCAAAAACAAGCTTCTTTTTCCAAGGCTGAAGGTTTAGTGCATCCCGACATTCATTATGCTTACCCCGTTGTAACCAAAAAAGCAGGCAGCCCGCCGTTAAGCACCGATTATATAACCGAATGGAGAGAATTTATCCAGCAATTGCCCTATGGCACTGTTTACGATTGGCTGCAATTTATTGGCGCTGAAAATAAGCAGGGTAATATTACGGCTAACGAATGCAACGACATTATTCGCAAGTTGAACCTGAAAAGCTTTGAAAGCGGTTATAAAATACTGATGATGTGGATGCCTGAATACTTGGGCAAGGAAGGAAATAAACTGCTAAAGCTGATTGAAGAACCACCGGCCGATACTTTATTTATTTTGGTGGCTGAAAGTGAAAGCGGCATTCTGTCAACTATTTTATCCCGTTGCCAGCTGGTAAAAATTCCGGCAATAGAAACAAAGGCTATTGAAAAAACGCTGATCGAAAAATCGAATTGCAATACCGAGCAAGCCAGGCTCATTGGCAATGCCAGCGAAGGCAACTACCGTGAAGCTCTGCAACTTTTGCAACATGCCGACGAAGATTTTCAAAGTGTTTTAAAAGAATGGTTGAATGCCACTTTAAAAAACCAGCCTATAGCACAGGTAAAAGCTATTGAAGAAATTGCAAGGCTGGGGCGTGAAAGGCAAAAACAATTTTTAAAACATTTTACACACCAGATAGAACAAGCTGTGCGGCTGCAAGTGGCTGATGAAAGGCTAAAAGACACTTTGCTCCTGTCTATGTCTGCAACTGAACAGGATTTTGTAACAAGACTGAACAAGGCCATGAGCCTGGAGCAAAAAGAGGCATTAGCCGAAGAACTGGATAAAGCTGCTTACCATATTGAACGGAACGCCAATGCTAAAATTCTCTTTCATGCGCTGACGATTAAAATTTTTCACATTGTTAGAAACAACCTTATGGTCGGTTAGTTGGCCGGCCAAAATGGCAAGCTTTCAAACTGGTATAAAAAAATTATATTTGCCTACGTCCTGTAAGTGGCGTTGCTATAAAACGAAGGTCTTTTTCTTCATTGAACATTGAAAATTGCTAATTGAGCATTGAACATTTGTAAATCTTTAAACTTTTAAATGTTCAATTTTCAATACCCGATGCTCAATAAAGAAACTTCAATAAAAGCACCGTCTCTTAAGGGGCCTCAATATATATCTGGGGCATTTGGCTGGTGAAGAGTGATTAATTAGCTACTGAATATTCTCTATATACTGATTGATGTTGACCAATTTATCATCCTCAGGAAAGCGCATAATATGTTCAACAGCATTACTGAATGTTGAAGTGTGCGACGCAACAGAAGCTTCATAGCTATTCTACAGCCGGCTCCATAAAAATCAATTGACATTTTGCAGTAAGCAATGGCAGTTGGCATTAATTAACTTAACAACAGGCAATAATATTATGGGATGTGGAAGTTGTGGAACCGCCACCGGCGGCAAACCCAATGGCTGTAAAAGTAATGGCGGATGCAGCACCGGCGGGTGCAACAGGATGAATACTTATGACTGGCTGGTGAATCTGCCTATCAGCGATGCAGAAACCGCCTGCCGCGTAGTAGAAATAAGTTTTAACCAGGGAAGCCGTAAAGATTTTTACCGTAACAGCGCTTTGCAAATTTTTGAAAAAGGAGACCTGGTTTCTATAGAAGGTGTAAGTGGCTTTGATGTAGGCGAAGTTTCATTGACCGGTGAAGCGGTGCGGCTGCAATTGAAGAAAAAAGGTGTAGATGAGTTTAACCCGGAAATGAAAAAAATATTGCGCCGGGCCACTGACAGGGACATTGAAATTTGGAAACAAAATAAAGCAAGAGAAAGAGATGCGCTGACTAGAAGCCGGGCTATAGCCAGGCAGCTGAACCTGAACATGAAAATGAGCCAGGTGGAAATTCAGGCTGATGGTAAAAAGGCAACTTTCTTTTATATAGCCGATGATCGTGTGGACTTCAGGGAGCTGATTAAAATCTATGCTTCAGAGTTTAGAGTGAAGGTGGAGATGCGCCAGATAGGCTCAAGACAGGAAGCGGGGAAAGTGGGCGGCATCGGCAGTTGTGGCCGCGAACTTTGCTGCGCTACATGGCTTACTGATTTTAAATCGGTGAACACCACGGCGGCCCGTTATCAAAACCTTTCTATCAATCAAACAAAGCTCAGCGGGCAGTGCGGCCGCCTGAAATGTTGTTTGAACTACGAGCTGGATACTTATTTAGATGCACTGCAGGGCTTCCCGGAAAATGCCGATATGCTGCAGGTACAAAGAGGCACAGCTACTTTGATCAAAAAGGATATTTTTAAAAACCTGATGTGGTATGTGTTGCCCGACAGCAATAAGCAATATCCATTAACGATTGAAAGAGTAAGAAAAATTCGTTCTTTAAATAATCAAAATATTATTCCGGAAGAACTTGAAGCTGTAGAAGTTGTTTCAAGTAAAGCTAAAGAAGTAGAGCCCGAGTTTGTGGATGTAGTAGGGCACATCAGCCTGAGAAGCCTGGAAAAAGCGGATAAGAAAAGGCAGCAGAAAGGAAGAGAACAAAGGCCTGCGCAGCAACAAAGAGGTGCTCAGCAAAAAGGAAATTTGCCTGCAGGCAGGCAAAGCATGCCAATACAAAAAGGAGTGCAGAAACAAAAACCTGCCCAGCAACAACAGCAACAGAAACCTTTACAGCAAAAGCCACAGCAACGGCCATCCAATCAACCACAAAAAGGACAAAACCCACAAAGGCCACCACAACAGCGAAGACCACCCAATCCAAATCAGAAGAAGGATTAGTTGGATAATACACAGTAATTATTTAAAATAGAAAGCCGCCATATTGCTAACAATATGGCGGCTTTTAAATGATTAGCAGGTACGAGCTTTACTTCGTACTCTTTATTTCTTCATTTGTTTCGTTTTTTGTTTGCGCTGCTTTGCTCGTATTGTCTTCACTTTTCAACGCATTATAAATCGCATCCTGGATCTTTCCACGAATACCCATCCTGCCCAATAAATTATTGTTACGGGTATCGTAAACACGATTCGATAAAAAGATATAAACCAGCTTTGATTGTGGATCAACCCAAACGCAGGTGCCCGTAAAACCAGTATGGCCAAAAGTTTGCGGCGATGCCAATGCAGATGGGTAGGGCTCTTTACGTTTGTCATTGTCTTTTTCAGGCTTGTCAAAACCATAAGCCCTTCTGCTGATATCGCTATGGTAAGCTGTAAAATATTGAATGGTTTCAGGCTTTAAATAACGTTCGCCATTTAGCTCACCGCCATTCAGCAACATTTGATACAGCATGGAAAGATCGTAAGCATTAGAAAATAATCCAGCATGGCCTGATACACCGCCAAACATGGCGGCGCCTTCATCGTGCACATACCCACGCAATAGCTGGCGGCGGAAATAATTGTCTTCCTCTGTAGGTACTACTCTTTCCAGACCAAATCTTTGGCCGGCGTTGAAGCCTGTGGTGGTCATGCCCAGTGGTTTGTAAAAAGTTTTTTCTACATACTTATCCAGCGGCATACCGCTGATGGCTTCTACAATTTTTCCAAGTAAAATAAAATCGTTATCGCTGTACACATATTTACCCAGCGGCCCTAAAGGACTTGCAGCAATGCGTTTCATCATCGTGTCTTCCCAATCGTTGCGCAAATACAAATTGCGGGCAACAGGTACAGTAAAACCTGGCTTTAGCTCAGTACTGTAAAACTGCGGCAAAGGTCTTTTGGTTTGAGGGTCCAGCGTTTCTCTGTAAAAAATTACGTCGGGTACCAGGCCAGCCTGGTGCAATAAAATATCCGTGAGTTTTAAATTCTCTTTGTCCGAACCACGCATGGAGGGCAGGTAATCGCCCAGGGTTTTATTGAGATCTAATTTTCCTTCTTCATACAATTTCATTACAGAAACGGTAGTAGCAGAAATTTTTGTAACCGAAGCCAGGTCATAAATGCTCTCCAATGTTACAGGCAATGATCTTGGATCAAACTCGAAATGGCCGAAGGCTTTATAGTATTTGATTTCGCCATTTTGCACCGCTAATACTTCACAACCGGGGAATGCTTTCTTGGCCAGCGCATCATTTACAATGCTGTCAACAGCCAGCCAGGCAGGTGATGTGCCTACAGGCGCAAACCGGTTGATAACAATGCCAGAACCGTAAGGAATATTACAAACCGTTACAGGCAAGGTGCCTTTAGCGGCCAGTTTGCCTTCTATAAAATCAACGGCGGCATGCCGGGTAATGTCATCATCCTGGTGCATGGCAACCAGTGTGCCTGCAGTACAAAAATTTTGCGCAGCATACACATTTCCAAAAACAAATGTGGCTGTTTTAGCCGATTGCAGTGAATCCCACAGATTAATGGCCGCTTGCGATATGCCATAATTGTTTGCAGGGCGGTTAGAGTAATTGTGAACGCCAACAATTATTTTATCATAGTTAATTTTTTTTATCGAATCAAGGATGACGGTTGCTTTATCGTTCGAATCTTTGTAATTCAAAAAATAAACATCAGCATTCAATTCTTCTTTTAACCTGTGGCCTACTTCAGTGCTGTCTACACCCAGGCCCACGTAAGCAATCTTGCCATGGTGTAGCATTGGAAAAAATCCGTTTTGATTATTCATTACTGTGACGCTGTTGCGGGCCACCTCTTTTCTAATTTCATCCGTATTCGCATTCAGATCTGCAACCAGGTTAGTGGTGTCAATTACCGTTATCTTGTTCAGGCCTAAATTGTATTTTGCCAGCAATACTTTTTTTACTTTGGCATCAATGTCTTTCCACTTCAGCCTTTTTTTCTTAATGGCTGTTTTGATAGCATCGATGGCTGCCGGAACGTCTTCGGGCAGACAAAGCATATCGTTGCCCGCAATTAAAGCCTGCACAGCCGCTTCGCCTGCAGGAAAATATTTGCTGACACCTTTCATCTCCAAAGCATCAGTAAAAGTGAGGCCTTTGTAATCTAATTCCTCACGCAACAAATCATGTACATTTTTTTTTGAAAGAGAGGTAGGAAGATTAGTAGTAGTATCAATAGCCGGAATGGAAAGATGTGCAATCATTACACTGCCCACGCCATTTTTAAAAAGTTGTTTGAAAGGATAGAGCTCTAATGAATCTAATTGCTCCATGCTTTTATTGATCACCGGCAAATCCAAATGCGAATCAACACTTACATCACCGTGGCCGGGAAAGTGTTTGGCGCAAGCCATAATACCCGCATCCTGCATACCTTTCATATAAGCCACGCCAAAGGTTGCTACTTTGTATTTGTCTTCGCCAAAAGAACGATAGCCTATAACGGGATTGTTGGGATTATTATTGATGTCAACCACCGGCGCATAGTTTACCTGTACGCCAATACGTTTCATTTGTTCGCCTACGGCACGGCCCATTTCATAAACGATCTTGTCGTCGTTGATGGCGCCAAGCGTAAGCTGGTAAGGAAATTTAATTACGCTGTCAAGGCGCATGCCCAATCCCCATTCACCGTCAATGGTAATAAGCAAAGGGGTTTTAGTAATGGATTGATAAAGATTGGTAAGGTTGGCTTGCCGTACAGGTCCGCCCTGGAAAAAACACAAAGCGCCTACATTGTATTTTTTGATTTGGTCAACAACATTGTTCACATGATCCTGGCCAAGATTACTATGGGCACGAATGACCATGAGCTGCGCAATTTTTTCTTCCTTAGACAAAGATTTAAAAACGCTGTCCACCCAATTGTGGGCAGAAAGATTACTGTTATACTGGGCGAAAGATGCTGAAATAGCAAAACAACTAAGGAGGGTGACTACAATTTTCTTCATGGCAAAAAATAGAGGTCACAATTTAATACAAATCATGTAGTAGCACACTTAAAGGCTTGTGAAGAAATTAAAGTATTCATTATGCATAAAAATTTTTTGCAAGGAGGAAGAAGAAAATAGAAAGTAATGACGTTTTTTTTTAATGCAATGAATGCTGCTTTGATCAGCAACTCATCACTCCCATAATCCGGTTAGTCTGTTATTTAATCTGCGGTGGCGAAGCCTAACTTTCTTTCTACTTCCTTTGGCAATTGCGGCAATCTTCTTCTTTCAATTAAGAACGAATTGAGTTGGGCAATTTCTTTAAAGATGTAATGTTTGTCTGCTGCGGCTTTCAAATAATATTTTCAGGAACTGCCGCCTGTGCC
>JBQCHB010000328.1:0-4142 GCA_051955075.1 Flavisolibacter sp. | reverse complement strand
GCTTTGACATCAAAGATCTCATAATCCGACGTTGCGACAGACAGGGTCAACTTTTGATGGTCGTCGGAAAGCTGCCAGGTGCCTTCACCGTCAAAACCATTTGACTGTGCCTGGAACGTACCGTCATTTGAGAAATCGAAGTAATCACCATCTTTCTTAAAATCAGATTCATGATGCGTTCCATCATAAAAATTGTCTTCCATTGCCGTTTCAACAGTCCATCTTCCAACAATTGGTGACCGGGCGTCGGTCTTCTGCTCTTTTTTACAGGAGACAGAAAATATTAGTAAGAGGCTTAATCCTGTAAAAATCTTTTTGAAGTTATCCATTTTTAAAAATTTAAGTGGATTGTTAACTACTGTTTTGTTCCGGAAAAATCAATGCGTCCATGAGTGGTATAAGCATAATTACCATCATTAAGAACTGACCAACCCGAGTAGTATGGCATTCCTTGCAGGCATGCAGGACTCCCGGTAAAAACAGAAATCGCATTGTTCCTGGAAATGGTTAATAGCCTGGTGCTGGTCTCATAATAGCCAAATCCAAAACTTATTCTTGTTCCGTTTTCTTCCACTTTAACGTCGGAATAGGTATAGGCTGGAAAGGGGCTGCCGGTGAGTGATAAGGTGACGGTGCTGTCGCTCGATTTGGAAATGGTTACAACAGAAGGGCCGGTGATAAAATTATTTTCCCACCCGGGTGGTGTTACACATCCTTTATAGGTTCCTAAGGAAACATTATCCGGTAGTTTTTTCCCGGTGCCATTGAAAACCCCCGAGATTTTATCAGCTGGTGTTGTATGGCTATTGCCCGTGCCAGCATCATCTTTTGAAGCATTTTTAGAACAGCCTGCAAGAAGTAAAGGAAACAGGACTCTTAAGAAAATAGCAGCCGCTGTTGTTTGTACGTTTTTCATTTTAAGTAATTTATTTTCCAAAATTTGTTTCAAGCCATAGGAGCGCTACAGACAACAATTTGTTTTCCAGGGAGGAGCAATCCTTTAAACCCATCGAGGTGTATGACAACCCTCCGAAACCTAAAATTTCTTTGTTGCCATTTTTTTGCTGGTAGAAGCGAATAGAGCAGGCGGCGGCGTCCATAGAGAAAAAGCCAGGAGGTAAATCCCATCTGTATCCTTTGCCGGAATAACTCTCATACTTTTCCCATAAGAGCTTTTGCAGTTTTTCTGAAACGGCGACAGTGATGGTTGTCGCTCCTTCCCCTTGTGGCTTTAGTGCTCTTCGGGTGGCTAAAGCCATACTGGTAAACAATTTGCCATTGACGTATGCATCAACGGCTGCACTGATGGTTAAAAACTTATTCTTCTTGTCGGGCTCAGTATGGATTGCCGTCAAGCGCACCTCGAAGTTTTTATCAAAAATGACAGCTATTGCTTTGGGATGATCTGTAGCGTTGCCAGCGTTTAACTGTTTTTCGGAAGCGGATGTATCGCTTTTAATAAAGCTTTCTCTTTTTCCGCCTTTATAGATCGCCATAAATATTTTACCCAGATCCGTTTCGTAAGTGGGGCCCGTTATGTTCTCTGTCTTTTTATAAGACAATGTGCTCTCTTTAATTTCCAACACCTTCACATACATTTCAGTGCCGTCATTTAAAACCAGTGTGTCTTGTGCTTTTGCTGTTGCAAAAAATAAAATGGCAACTGTAATAGTTAGCAAATATTGGTATAACATGATTTGTTATTTTAGAGGAAACGCCGTAATGCTGGTTATAGCACATTGATGCAAATGCCGCCCTGGAAATTAAATTTTGAGTCCTTGTACTTGAAACCGGATACGGTCAGGCCGAATGTTTTGGTAATGAAATAATCTGCGCCGACACCTAACATCAGTCCACCGGCGGTTTCGGTTTCCCCATCAAACACCACCGAGAGAGAAGCGTATCCAACTTTGCCATTAATAAAAAGACCCTTGTCCTGCTGCTCATAATTACCCATCACCCGGTTTAGTGGCAGGTAAGGTTCGGCATATACACTGTAGAGTGTTTGCGAGTAGCCGCTTATAAAAAAATAGTCGACCCCTACGCCTATGTTCAGCGTGTTTTTTATGATTCTCATTTCCTGCTGCACGCCTAAAGTGGTGGGAGGGCTGTCAAACCAGTACAGAAAGCGTGTAGGCTTGTATTTTATTTTTATGTTTTTGTAATCGATCGTTGTATCAATTGCTGCCGCGTTGGAATTTGCCTGCAGGGTAGTGGCGAGGTTATTGGCGGGACTATTGGCCGGATTGGTTTCAAGGTGTTCCGTGTTTTTTTCCTTTTTCATGATCTCCCGTTGGCCATTAGCGTAGATGATCATAAACACGTCTTTCTTTGCTATTGTGTAAAGCGGCCCTTCCAGGTTATCCCAGTTTTTATACTTAATAGCGGCGTCGAGAATCTCCGTTACCTTAGCCTTGATCTCGGATTTGTCGTTTTTTACAATGACGTCCTGTGCGCCTGCGCACAGCATAAGCGTTAACATAAAAGTGGTAAGAACTGTTCTCATAAAAAAAGGTTATTGTGGTTTGATAAAATGAGCGTTGTGTCAACGGCAGGGGTTTGATGAAGGATCATTCGGATCTATAACCGGAATATTGGTAAAGCTTCCAGACACATTTAAAAATTCGTTTTGATAGGCCGCGCCGTCGAAGTATTTTCCTTTGAAGTTGAATGTGCCTGTAAGGCGCTTATTTGTCTGGTCGAACTCGGTAATGGTAAGTGTTCCATCTGTGCCTTCATCAATGGTAAAGTATCCTTGTGTTTGGCCAAACTGCAGAAAGTAACTTGCTACGTTATCATCGAGGTAACCAAAGTTGAATGTGTTGGTTGTGCCGTCCCAGGACAAAAGAAACTGGATAGCGCTGCCATCGGGAAACCTGCCAATTAAGGTGAGCAGATTGCCAACAGAAGGGTCGGTGGAGGCAATGGCAAAAGCATCCTCGCAGTTAGCCGTTTTTTTGGGGTCTGCACATCCATAGTCGATACATACCTGATAGACGCCCTTTTCGTTTTTCTTTACATCTGATTTTGTACAGGAAAAGAAAACGAATGTTGCCAGGGTCAGGCAAAGAAGGCGCGAAGTACTTTTTTTCATAACGTTTTTTTTGATTAACAAGGAGCTATCATGACCTGGGTCTTCTACGGTCTTCATTAAACCGTATCCAGGGTGCGTCTAAAAACGGTAATCCTAAACGGCTCCGATTTATTTCAAGGGAATATTGAAAAGGTGTGATGCAAATATGTTAGTAGCCGGCTTTTAAAAACAATACAAACTATTTGGTATTTTTTATCACCACGGCTATCGCGACCTTGTGCAAACAATTCACTAATTTTCTATTTACCAAAACCAATATGTCATATTTAAAAGGTGTTCTGTTACTGATTTTATTAGGCCCGGCACTGTTGTGTGCGAGCCAGGTTATAAATATTGTCCCTACACCTGATGGTTCAGGCTACCGGTTTATCAACAAGAATACTGAAGTACTTCAGGCTTCATCTCTTATTTCGCTCGACTCCGTTCTTAATCTGTCCGTACAGCAAAAGTTTGAACCCTTAAAAAACGATAAGGTTCTTTTTAAAGGCTACGATCCCTATTATTACTGGTATCGCTTCACTTTGTACAATAGCGATACAATGACGCAGAATTTTATTTTGCTTTTAGGAGGGCTGGGGATACGCAATGTGGAAATATGGAAGAATGAACGTGGATACTGGGCATCTATAGGAAAGTCTGGTTACCAATACCCGTTTTATAAAAGGCCTTATCCCTTTGTTCATCACGCATTTCCGGTTTCACTATCTCCTCATGATACCAGTACATTTTACATTCGGATTGATGAAAGTCATGCCTATAAATCCATTGCGTTTGTTTTGGCTGAGCCGCATAAATTGATGTTGTTTGAGCATAGGTTTTATTTTTTGTTTGGCATCATTGCAGGATTACTTTTTCTTTTCTTCATTTTAAACCTCTATTTATATTTTTCTATCAGGGAGAAGATTCATTTATGGTACTCTCTGTATATTATTACCATTTTATTTTTTCTTATAAAAAATGAAGGATTAGGTGCAGAGTTCTTAGGGCTTGATTCTATTACCGCCTATCGCAGTACTTATATGGGCGCAGTGGCCACTTTAGCAGTTGG
>JBQCHB010000327.1:0-12681 GCA_051955075.1 Flavisolibacter sp. | reverse complement strand
GCACAGTTGCAAGCATCCAGGTCTTTTTTACTGTATTAACCACGTTTGATAATAAAACCGTGATCATTCCTAACAGCAAACTTTCCAACGAGGTGATTGTAAACCTAAGCAGGGAAGGCAAAAGAAGAATGGATATAGAATTAAAATTTGGCTTTAGTGTGTCTTTTGACCAGGCTAAAGCGGCAATTGAAAAAAGTATTGAATCGATTGAGAATTTTTTGCAGGTTCCTAAGCACAGAATTGGTGTTTCAT
Organism: Flavisolibacter sp.; assembly: GCA_051955075.1. Taxonomy (GTDB): domain Bacteria; phylum Bacteroidota; class Bacteroidia; order Chitinophagales; family Chitinophagaceae; genus Flavisolibacter. The sequence goes on along the minus strand of JBQCHB010000327.1, from coordinate 12,429 downwards.
CTGTTGAGCCGGATGGTTACAAGCTTTTGATCAATGTATGGGGGCCGGCGCATGGTTTCCAGGATTTAAAACTACTATTCAACCAAAAAATATTGGAAGATCTAAAGCTGGCAGGAATAAAACCCGGCTCCTGATCTTTTATTGACAAAAATCACCTTCACTAACCTATTTCAAAACGTTAAGCCACTTGGAATGAAGGCATTCTAACCTACCTTTGCGGCCTTATAAAAGGAATTTAAACTATGAGCCTTTTCGACGCCCAATCTAAAGAATTTCAGCCCCGTCATATCGGTCCCAATGAAAGCCAGACAAGGGAAATGCTGAAAACTATAGGAGTGAATAGCCTTGATGAGTTAGTTGACAGAACTGTTCCTCCTGCCATTCGCATGCAGCACAGCTTACGCCTGCCTCCGGCCATGAGCGAAGCTGAATATCTAAACCATATCAAAGAAGTTTCTCTGAAAAACAAGGTTTTTAAAAATTACATAGGCCAGGGCTATTATGATACTATAACGCCCAGTGTTATTCTTCGCAATATTTTTGAAAACCCAGCCTGGTACACGCAATACACACCTTACCAGGCAGAGATTTCACAAGGTCGCCTGGAAAGCCTGCTGAATTTTCAAACCGTGGTTAGCGACCTCACAGCGCTTCCATTGGCCAATGCCTCTTTGCTGGATGAAGCAACCGCAGCGGCAGAAGCCATGACCATGTTTTTCAACACGCTGAACAAAGACGTTCACCATATTCAGCGACCTAAATTTTTTGTTGACCAGGAAACTTTTCCGCAAACAAAAGATGTTGTTGTTACAAGAGCGATTCCTGTTGGCATTGAAGTGGTTTTTGGCGATTATAAAAAGGCTCAGATTGACGAAACTTATTTCGGCGCTTTGGTGCAGTATCCAAACGATAAAGGGTCGGTTGAAGATTACAGAAATTTCATTGAAAAGATTCATGCAATTGGCGGCCTTGTAGCTATGGCAACCGATCTTTTAGCACTTACCCTATTGACGCCTCCCGGCGAATTAGGTGCTGACGTAGCATTGGGTTCTGCACAAAGGTTTGGCGTACCACTGGGTTATGGTGGCCCTCATGCAGCTTTTTTTGCAGCGAAAGATGAATTCAAGCGCAGCATTCCGGGCCGCATCATTGGCGTGAGTGTGGATGCACAGGGTAACCGAGCCTTGCGCATGGCTTTGCAAACAAGAGAGCAGCATATTAAGAGAGAAAAAGCCACTTCCAACATTTGTACAGCGCAGGCTTTGCTGGCCAATATGGCTGCAATGTATGCCGTGTACCATGGGCCTGATGGTTTGCGTAACATTGCCAAACGTGTGGCTCTGTTAACACAAACTTTGGCTAATGCTTTAGAAGAACGTGGATATGAGTTAGTAGGTGAATATTTTTTTGACACCATTGTTGTTCGTGTAGATGATGCAAATCCTTTCAGGGAAAAAGCCGAAAGACAACAGTTGAACTTCCGCTATTATGATAGTGGGTTGATAGGAATTTCTTTAGATGAAACTACTACTCCATCAGATCTTTTTGACATCATCAATTCTTTTGTAAATGATGTTGATCCGGTTGCTTATGAACTGGAACATGCCGATCAACTGGATATTATACCAACAGCATTGACCCGCACATCAGAATTTTTGACGCATCCTGTGTTTCATGCACACCACAGCGAAACGCTGATGATGCGTTATATACATCTGTTGGAAAGCAAAGACTTTTCACTGGTGCATGGTATGATTCCCTTAGGTAGTTGCACCATGAAGCTGAATGCCGCCAGCGAAATGATCCCGTTAAGCTGGACGCACTGGAGTAAGATGCATCCGTTTGCACCGCTAAACCAGGTGGAAGGCTATAGCTTTGTTCTGCGTGAGCTAAGCAAATATTTATGCGAGATCACTGCTTTTGACGCCTGCAGTTTACAGCCTAACAGTGGTGCACAAGGTGAATATGCAGGATTGCTAACCATTAAAGCTTTTCACGAAGCCAATGGCGAAGGTCATAGAGATGTGATGCTCATTCCTATTTCGGCGCATGGTACCAACCCAGCATCTGCCGTAATGTGCGGAATGAAAGTGGTGGTGGTAAAAGCATTGGAGAATGGCTATATCGATGTTGAAGACCTGAAAGCAAAAGCAGCGGAACATGCAGCCAATCTTGCAGGCATTATGATCACGTATCCTTCTACATACGGTGTATATGAGGAAACTGTAAGGGAAATTACAGAGATCGTTCATCAACATGGCGGACAGGTATATATGGATGGAGCCAATATGAATGCACAAGTGGGCCTGACCGCTCCCGGACTAATTGGTGCAGACGTTTGTCACCTTAATCTTCATAAAACATTTGCCATTCCCCATGGCGGCGGTGGCCCCGGCATGGGACCTATTTGTGTGAAGAAGCATTTAGCAAAGCATTTGCCGGGGCATGTCGAATTGAATAATGAACAAGGAACGAGAAATGCTGAACAAGGAATGAATGCCGTTAGTGCTGCACCTTATGGTTCTGCTTCCATTCTTTTGATCTCTTATGCTTACATAAGGATGTTGGGCGCCGATGGCGTTCGCATGGCTACGGAATATGCTATTTTAAATGCTAATTACATGCTGGCTCGTTTGAAAGACCAGTTTGACATTTTATACACCAATCATCACGGCGCTTGTGCGCATGAATTTATTGTTGATCTGCGCCCTTTCAAAAAAGGTGCAGAAGTGGAAGCTGTGGATATTGCCAAACGTCTGATGGATTATGGCTTTCACGCACCCACGATGTCCTTTCCTGTACCGGGCACAATTATGATTGAACCCACTGAAAGCGAAGACAAAGACGAATTAGATCGTTTTTGTGATTCACTTTTAAGCATCCGTCGCGAGATTTCTTTAATCGAAGAAGGTGCACTGGATAAAAAGGACAATACATTAAAAAATGCCCCGCATACCATGTTCACGGTTTGTTCCGATGAATGGAAGAAGCCTTATTCAAGAGAAATGGCAGCCTTTCCGCTGGAAGGCATCAAGCAAAATAAATTCTGGCCTTCAGTTTCAAGAGTAAATGATACTTATGGTGACAGAAATTTGATCTGCGTTTGTCTGCCTACCGAAATGTATGCAGAGCAGGCGTAAAAAACAATCCATAAAAAAAGGCTGTCTCAACTAAGACAGCCTTTTTTCATCTATGATCTTTTTCGAATCAATCAAGCATCACACTTTCTGCAAATATTGATTGTACACATAACCTTCTTCTCCCTTATCGGTTTTTATCAAGCTCCATTGATCGTTGGCCTGGCTTACAACTGTTACAATTTCGTTATGCGCCGCTTTGCCAACAATAGGCTGATCAGTACCGGGTCCTTTACGAATGTTTAAATTGCTGGATTCCGTGATCACTTTGGCCTTGCTTCCCGCACCCATATTGCCGACCTTTACATCCAGCACCACATCACCTGACCGAAAATCAGGATCGAGCTTGTTGTAAATATTCCAGAGGTTGTCTTTTACCTGTCCGGTGGGTGCATCTCCATCAATATAAAGTACATTGTTTTGCTCCCTTACCTGTAAGTTTTGAACGCCGGAGCTTTTTGCAGCATTAATTAATTCTGCATATTTTTCTTGTACTGCCATAACTTATCTTTTATTTGATGGTTAAATTATTGTTTACTTTTTTAGGACTTAATCCTTGAATGGCCTGCATTAGTTTAGGCAATTTATCTCGCTCAATGGTACCCGTAAGCGTTACCTCTCCATTAGCTACAGTTGCCGTCACGCCAGGATAATCTTTTGTAGCATCTCTTACACCAGTCTCCAGGGTTGCGTCGGAACTTATGTCCGGTGTAGTATTAACCGGCATTACCGTAATGTTATTGACAACCGATTTTACACCTTTTACATCTTTGGCTGTTTGTTCGGCAGATGTTCGGCAAGCTTCATCAGGGCACTGCCCATTTAATGTAGCTACGCCATCGGCAACCGTGGCCGATACACCGGATGCACTCAGTTTGTCATTAATAGAAGTTTGGATGTCACTGTCTTTTGGCTTGCTTTTGCAAGAGGTGAATTGCATACCTATGGAAAGGATCGCACCCATAAGTAAAAGCTTCGCATTGCTTTGTTTCATTGTTTCGTATTTAAGGTGAAAAAAATAAACTGACCAGTGGAAGTCTTCTTCTCGTAAAAGATCAATCGCATATTTAAAAACCACCGCGTCCCAAGATTCTGCCTAATAATCCGCCTGTATTGCCCAGGCCTCTCCCACCACTCAACATTCCGATCAAGGATCCAAGGCCCCCACCGCCAAGCATGCCGCCTAAACCACCGGAAGATGTTGTTGTGTTTCTTCTTGAAAACATGTTAGACAAGATCATAGGTGCAGCAACTGCTATCAACCCTTTTAATAAGCTACTGCCATTAATGCCTGCGTTCTGCAATTTGTCTTTCAAGCCTAAGGAAGATAAAAAGCTGGGATCTGCTGCCTCTTGGGGTGTAACATTAGCAGCTGCTGTCTTTTCCGTGAACTGATCTAAAAGCGAAAGTTGATGTTGGTCTATTCCCAAATATTCTGCAATTCTGTGAATGCTTTCCTGCTCTTCTTCACTAAAATTTTGATCGGCTTTTGCGAAAGCCATGAGGTCGGTAATTAAAGGATATTTTAATTCGCTGTTCTTTAATATGTCAAGGCATCGTGTCAACTCTTTACCGGGAACTTCGGTAGCTGCTTTTTCTACAGATTGTCTTTGTTGATCAGGAAGATCGGCCGCATCGCATAGCCGGGACAGGTATTCTATTTCGTCTGCTGATGCTGTTCTGTCTGCAGTAGCGATGGAGGCAATTGCACCCAGATAAGCTGCTTTTTCGGCATCGCTATGTCCCTGCAAAATTTTTTCATTTTCTTCCATAGATATAAAAGTTAGAAGTATTATCTACTATTAAATACTATGCCACGCATCTCACTATGTTAAGTTACACCCATAACTATTAGCAGAAAAATTTCAATTGCATGCAATCATAGCTTATCTTTTATTCACAAACAATGTCAATGCAATTTGGAAAAATTAAAATGTTTTTATTGTTGAATGGCCTGATCAGCCTTTTCCTGTTTTTTTATTTTGCACCCTGGCTTTTTAGTAAGGTAATCGTTGCCAGGATCGTAACACCTTACGAAGCCAATACCATCCATGTATCGTACGTTGTGAATGGTAAAAATTATTTTGATGACCATCTGCGCAATGGGATTGAATTCTCACAGCGTTTTGTTTCGCTGCGCTACCTTACATTTCATCCGCAAACTTCATGCATCAATTCTTTTATGGGCATGTGGGCCGAACCGTTAGCCTGGTGGAGTGTTTTTCTTGTGGCTTCGGCTATGCTGCTGCTCACGCACAATGCTGTATTTTCAAAAGGAACGATTTTTAAATTGCATAAAAAGTTTCCCTGGATCTCTATGGAAGAATATTTTCCATTCAACAATGGTTGGTTTTATCAGTGGAATCATACTACTCAAAAAGAAGAACATTCTTCCGACAGTTCAAAAAAAGAACAAAGACCTTTGCTAAAAAATGGTAATAGATAAGCCTTATTGTTTATAAATAATTTTTACAAGCACAGCACTTTCGCTAAACTTCGTTGATATTGCTTGAGTTAATGAATTAAAATTGCTATTTTGTCCGAACCGATACCTAAATAACCAGTACTGCTATGGAAATTGTATTTCAAAAGATCCAGTATTTACAGGATAAAATGCGTTCTGCCGATTTGCAAAAAGTGCTGGAGCCTGCACTGCATTATCCATCGCAATTGCTTCAAAAAATAAAAGTGTTAGGCTTTACTGCCGAAATGGATGATTATGAAAAACGCAAACTGGGTGTTTTTAATCAACTCAATTTCTTTCAGCTTCTTACAGGTGTTTTAATTCCGCTGATGGGCTTGTGGCACCAGGACAATTTACCGCTTAGTGCATGGATAGTAGCTTGCCTGCCGGCTTGTACCAGCGTAGCAGTTTTATACCTGAATTTTTTGCGCAAATACGATGCAGCACTTCTTACTTACTTTATAGCCTACCCGTTTTTCACCTGCATCGTTTATCTCAACGGCATGAACGCCGGCACTGAGCTGCATTTTATTTTATTCGGCATCCTGTCAGTATTTTTTTTGCAGGATATTGGTTACATGGTTTTTACCGTAGCCTTTTCCATGACAAGCTATTTTATACTTTCTGTAGTATTAAAAGATTTTATTTACGCAGTTGAAATTGAAAACAAACTTGTCTATCTCCTTAACCAGGCTTTGGCCATTGTATTTATTTTCTACGGACTTTATCTTATTAAGAAAGAAAACACTGAATATCAATTCAGGCTTTTAGCAAAGAACAGGACTTTGCATAAAAAAAATATCAAGATCAAACAACAAAAAGAAGTTATAGGTGAAAAAGCTGAGCTTTTAAAAGTGCAGAAAGCTGAATTAACAGAATTAAATTCTTTAAAGAACAGGTTGTTCTCTGTTATTTCACACGATCTGAAATCACCCATGTATGCCATGCGAACACTGTTTCAAAACATGCACAAATACAATCTTCCCGCAGAGGAAATAAAAAGCATGGTGCCGGAAGTAGTAAATGATTTAAACTATACAATTGGCCTGATGGAGAATTTATTGCAATGGTCAAAAACCCAGATGCAGTCCGAAGCAGTCCGGGCACAGGAATTAGACCTTTCGGACTTAATTGATGACGTAATAAAGCTCTTGCGCCTGCAGGCCGACGCCAAACATGTGCAAATAGAAAGTAAAGTAGACGGTCCTATCCATGTATATGCTGATAAGGATATGATCAACCTTGTATTACGGAACCTTATTTCTAATGCTGTCAAATTCACTCCTGAAAATGGCAGCATTGCGATAGGATTGACACAGCATTCTTATTTTGTAGAGGTCTATGTGCAGGATACCGGCATGGGTATTAGCGAAGAAGCTTTGCAGAAAATCAATGAAAACAACTTTTATACAACTAAGGGAACAGCCAGCGAATCGGGCACAGGATTAGGGTTGATGCTCTGCAAAGAATTTTTGGCAAAAAATGGCGGGCAAATGCATATTGAAAGCAAGCCCGGCAAAGGAAGCACTTTCTCTTTTACATTGCCATTGCCCGAATAGTTTTTTTAACGCTTAAACATCATTGGGCTCCGAAGTATTTATCCGGTTTCGCTCTTCAATGATATTGCCTATTTTATTCAGCAGGTCTTGTCTTTCAAAACTTCCCGACCACTGCCTGTACCCTCGTACAAGAATAACTTCAACCGGTGGTGATTTATCCATACTTCCTTCATATTGCAAAAGACGAGCCTGGTATATGCCATTAGACTCAGGCGATATTTGATAATGTGCCAATCCTCCTTCAAACTGCACAACGGCTTTCAACTCCATTTCTGTTAAAAATTTTCAGGCTGAAACGGCACAAATAAAATGCCTTAAAGTTCAGATTAACATTATGTGGACAATTTTAATTCAGTTCTAATAAAACAAATGTCTTAGCGCACCCATCTGGATTATCCTCTGAAAAGCAAGCACTGGCATTGCATTTGGCACCATTTTCCGGGTGTTAACTTTCTCATTAATTGTTTAACCATAAACATTATTTCTATGGAACAAAACAGAAATCAGCGCAGCCAGCAAGACAGCCAAAGAACAGATCAGAATCAGAATCAAAAACAGAATATCTCTTCCAGCCAGCAGAGTTCGGACAGAAGTGGTACATCGCGTTCAGATAGAAATACCAGCCAGCAGGATTTACAGGATCAACGCCATGGCAGGGGAAGTTCTCAATCGCAAAGAAGCGGTTCAAGTATCAATGAAGACAGTAATTCAAGTTCGGTATAACAGGCAAGCATTCTTATAACAATGCCCGGTAGCAATTACCGGGCATTATATTTTAGTAGAGATGATATTGTAATAGAAAAAATTAAGTTACTACATCCAAATCCATAATTTGTGCTTTATACTCATTAGGCAACAGCAAAGATTTAAGTAGCCAATCCAATTTAAATTTCCTGCTCCATTTATACAAAGGCACTACTGGCTTTAACAAAGAAAACTTTCCAAGTTCTAAAAGCTCATTTACTCTGTGGGGCACCACCAGTATCTGTGCTTCTTTTAAAACTCTGTAGCGAAATAAGCCAAGATGTTTTTTGTACTGTTTAAAAAGATCAACAGTATGATGGCTTTTTTGCAGGTTGTTTTGTAAATGTTCGTTTCTCATAACGAGCCATTCTTTGTAATTATTGGGTAAGCCCACCAAATCCATCCTGTCTCCTACCCTAAAAAAAACATCGAAAACTTCTTCTTTTTCAGCTTCGGTCAGTTTGCGCTCCAGCAATTCAAAAGCAGCAATGGAATAATGAATGAGCATGAACAATACATCACGATAGGCCCAATCGGGTATGGCATAGCCACGGCTTTTTTCCAAACCTGAATGAATAGCATTCATTTTATCGATAGCCTTGAATGCAGTTTCTTTTTCCGAAAAAACAATTACCCGTGCATAACTAACTGTGGAGAATAGTCTTCCAAGCGGATCAGATGGAAGACGGCCTGTGTAATACAACCAGTCCACGGCTTTGTTTAACGCAAATTCGGCTGCAGCACCGGCAAAAATAAAAAGTATGGTATCACCCTTGCCCCATATTTGCCGCACAATAGAATCTTTGTTTACAAAAAAATCCATGAATAAACGAGATTGATCAATTCGCAAGTTTATGAATAAAGCAACGATCAGAAAGTTAAAATAGAATGCTCCAAAAAGGGATTTAATTAATGTTTGTTGCTTCTGTCGCACATATCAAGCATGGTTTGAGCCACATGCAAAAGATCACGATACAAAGTTGGCTTTCTGAAAAAAGTGCAGTTATGTGTTTGGCAAAGCTTTACATCTTCCTCCCTTGATGAAGTTGTAAAAACCATAACGGGAATGCTTTTAAATAATTCTTCCTTTTTCAACCACAATAAGACTTCCTTTCCATCCATGATGGGCATATTTAGATCAAGGACGATGAGACAGGGAAGCTTTTTGGATAAGCCCTCTTGAAGTAAGGAAATAACTTCTGTGCCGTTTTTGGCCTGTACCAATTGATATTGATCTGTCAGTTGTTGTAGCGCATCTTCCAGGCTTTCAAAATCATCGTCATCATCTTCAGCATACAATAAAAAAGGTGTGTTGGGCAATTCCATCTATAATTCAAAGGGTTGTTTTATGATTAATGTAAAATCTGTGCCATAACCATGCCCGGCTCAACAATAAATAATTGAAGTTAAACAACTCGTGATTATTTATGGTAAACACCCACTTTCTTTCAAACGCTTGCACGGCTCTGTTTCTTTTTTTACATTTAAGAAAATATTCCTCATGAAATCCATTATCATCGCCACCTGCTTAATAGCTTTCATTAGCTGTAATAATGAAAAAGAAAAAATTGCTGAACCAAGAATAGCGGCAGCATCTACGCCTGCTTCACCAACAGAAACAACAACCGACTCAGCCACGATGATGAAGAACTGGCAGGCTTATATGACGCCTGGCGAAGAACATAAACTGATGGCTTCGTGGAACGGCACATGGACGGGTGAAGTAACCATGTGGGAAAGCCCAGGTGCACCGCCAACGAAAAGCGTTTCAACAGCAGTTAATAAAATGGTTTTAGGCGGACGCTACCAGCAATCCACTTTTAAAGGAACATACAATAAAATACCATTCGAAGGCATGAGCACTTTGGCTTTCGACAATGCAAAAAAGGTATTTATTTCTACCTGGATTGATAATTTCGGAACCGGCATTATGGTAACCGAAGGACCGTGGGATGTAGCCAGCAAATCCATTACCTTAAAAGGAAGAATGGTTGACCCAGCAACAGGGAAAAATGTTGATGTAAAAGAAATATTCAAACCGATCGACAACAATTACCAGGTTATGGAAATGTTTGTTACAACTCCTGATGGCAAGGAATTTAAAACCATGGAAATCAAATACACAAGAAAGAGCTGACCACGTTCACGAAGTTGGCAGCGTTTGTACACAACGAACGTTGCCATGCTAACTTAACTTAGATGGTTCAATAGCTGTTAAAACCCGAATTGTCTTCGTCTAATTTTTCATCGTGACGTCCGATAGCGCCAATGCCTACCGCATGTGCATTTTTCACTTCGGTTTTGCCGTCCTTTTTTTCTTCGTTGCACGAAACATTTTGCGGTGCAGAAGCATCATCGCTTTCTGCTCGCTTAATATCTATCCTGCCATCCCTGTCTTTTTTAGCCATATCAAAAGATTTTGGTGATAAATGAAGAGCAAATCTGTTGGCTGTAATGCATGCTTATAAAGTTAAGCCTGAATTATTTATTTTTCAAATCGCCCGGTAATTGTTCATGCATAAAAGCTCAGTCTTGTAACCCTATCTTTGTTTTATGAGCACTAACGATTTGCAATCAGATAATTCTATGCAGGCTTTATTAAGTAAAAGAGATGAGCTCCTTCAAAAGATATATGAAGGCGGAGGAAAAAAAGCCATTGCCAAACAAAAAGAAAAAGGAAAGCTTACGGCACGCGAACGCATTCAATATTTAACAGACAAAGATTCAACATTTGTTGAGATCGGCGCTTTTGCAGGATTTGAAATGTATGAAGAGCAAGGTGGTTGCCCGGCAGGCGGCACAGTAGCCGGCGTAGGTTACGTTAGCGGAAAGCAATGCGTAATTGTTGCTAATGATCAAACAGTAAAAGCAGGCGCCTGGTTTCCTATAACGGGCAAAAAGAATTTGCGCATGCAGGAAATAGCACTGCAAAATAATCTGCCTATTATTTATTTGGTTGACAGCGCCGGCGTTTTTCTTCCTATGCAGGATGAAATTTTTCCTGACAAAGAACACTTTGGCCGCATCTTTTATAACAATGCTCAAATGAGTGCCAAAGGCATTGTACAAATTGCGGCTGTCATGGGCTCCTGCGTGGCAGGCGGTGCTTACCTGCCTATTATGAGTGACGAGACCCTAATGGTTGAAGGGGCAGGCTCTATTTTTTTAGCTGGTCCTTACCTTGTAAAAGCTGCTATTGGAGAAGACATTGATATTGAAACTTTGGGCGGCGCTGTTACACACACAGAAATATCGGGTATTGCAGATTACAAATTCAAAACTGAAGAAGAATGCCTGGACCAGGTGAAAAGAATTATTGATAAGATTGGAGAAAATAAGAAAGCCGGCTTTGATCGCATTAAATCAAAAAGGCCGGCAAAAGACGCAAAAGAAATTTACTCAGTTTTCCCTACCGATAGCACAAAACCTTATGACATGGTGGAAGTGATTGAAAGAATAGTGGATGCCAATGCAGATGGTTCAAGTTCATTCGATCAATACAAAGAAGATTATGGCAAAACAATTTTATGCGGCTATGCCCGCATTGATGGCTGGGCCGTTGGCATTGTAGCCAATCAAAGAAAAATTGTGAAAAATAAAAAAGGCGAAATGCAAATGGGCGGCGTTATTTATAACGACAGTGCCGATAAAGCAGCTCGTTTTATTTTGAATTGCAACCAGAAAAAAATTCCTTTGGTGTTCTTACAGGATGTTACCGGTTTTATGGTTGGAAGCCGTAGCGAACATGCAGGTATTATAAAAGATGGCGCTAAACTGGTGAACGCAGTTGCTAATTCGGTAGTACCAAAAATCACAATTATTCTTGGTAACTCTTACGGCGCCGGTAATTATGCCATGTGCGGCAAGGCTTATGATCCGCGATTTATTTATGCATGGCCTTCGGCAAAGATAGCTGTGATGGGCGGTGACCAGGCTGCCAAAACTTTGTTGCAAATACAAGTGGCTTCATTAAAAGCGCATGGAAAAACAATTTCTTCAGAAGAAGAAGCAGCACTATTACACGAGATCAAAAGCCGTTATGAAAAGCAAACATCACCTTACTATGCTGCCGCAAGATTGTGGGTAGACGATATTATTGATCCGTTAAAAACACGAATGCTTATTGGAGAAGCCATCATGGCGGCTGATCATCAACCGGTGGCGGATGAATTTAAAACCGGTGTATTCCAGGTTTAGCCTCACATAGGCAATATGTTAGTAGCAGTATAAATGAATTTACAAGGATAGATATAAGCTCCGTAGGAGCGACATGTTGAATTAATTATGCCTTAATAAAGCAGATCATGCCTAATACCTACACGCAGCTGCATATTCAAATTGTATTTGCGGTAAAAGGAAGACAGCATTTCATAAAGGAAAGCTTTCGCGAGGAATTGCAAAAGTACATCACAGGTATCATTAACAACAAGCGTCAGAAAGTTTATGCTATTTATTGCATGCCTGATCATGTACATATTTTGATAAGTATAAAACCTGACTGTTTAATTTCCGGTTTGGTTAGAGA
>JBQCHB010000326.1:0-8069 GCA_051955075.1 Flavisolibacter sp. | reverse complement strand
CTGTCGGATGTAAACTTTTGAGTCTTTGATCGAACTACTTCCCAACAAATACAATTTTAGCCACCGCTTTTTCCTGCTTCAAATCATCTTCTGCTATTACAAGATAAATGCCAGTAGCTGCACGCCTGCCTTTATAATCTTTACCATTCCAAATCACCTGTCCCCCCAATGAACGGCCTTGATACACTAAGCGTCCGTTCATTTCTGTAATTTTTACAATGCTGTTTTCCGGCAGACCTTTTACAGCAATGCTTCCTGCGTAGTCAGGAGGAACAGGGTTAGGGAACACCAACACATTGCCTTTGTCTTCTAATGCTTCGGTAGCGGTGCTCCTGAACGAACAAATGCCTTTGGATGTTCCGAAATATACTTCGCCGGTTTTACCATCAATGGCAATGTTTCTTACATCGCTGCTTAATAAGGGGCTGTTATCTTCATTGAAATGCATTAATACTTTGTCGCCATCGGCATTAATAAGCCAGGCGCCGTCGGCAGTGGCTATCCATTTTCTGTCGGCGCCGTCAACGGCAATGCTTCTTACTACTTCGCCTTTGAATAAATAATTGGCAAAACCACCTTCTTTTATAACAGGCAACAACGCTTCGCAACCAGGGGAAGAGAAAGCTTCCTGCGGGCACTGAATGATGGCAACACCATTGGCAGTTCCTACCCAAATAAATCCGCTCTTATCTTTCGCTATGCAGGTAACTTCATTCGACGGCAAATTACCCTGGCCTGTACCGGCTTTGTATATCCTCCATTTGTCATCAGCAGTATTATCTATTGTATTGTTATCGTTAAAAACGATCAGTCCATTACCCAATGGCGATGCAATCCATTTTTGGTTAAGATCATCAATAATAATTTGTGTGGTTGCATTGGTATTTAATAAAAATGGCGCTGTAAAAGATTGCCAGCTACTATCGTTTTTTAAAACATGCAATTGATGATTTGCACCAAAATTACTCATCCATAAATTGTTGTTTTTGTCAAACGCAAGGCCTGCAATTCTATAACTTCCTTTGTCGCCAACGGTTTCTTCAATAGGAGAATTTTGTTTGAAGATTTCTATTTGATCGTTGCTTTTCACATGCATAAGCCCACCTCCGAATGAACCTGCCCAAATGCTTTCGTCTCTTGGATCAATTGTCACTGTTATAAAATCAAGCATGGAATCCATTTGTTGAAAATGATATTGATTGTAAGATGTCCAGTAATCATTTTTCAATTGATAAACGCCATTAGGATTGTATTGATAGTTCCACGATTCATCAGCAGCACCGGCCGCAGCATAAAAAATATGATTGTAAACGGTGAGTTGCCCCCAGGCAATATTATCCGGAGAGTTAAGCTTGTATGTTTCAAAAGAGTTGTCAGTCCAATGTGAAAGACCACCATAAAGATCAGCAAGCCAATATTCATTTTGAATACTGATGCCTTTTCTGGGAAAAGAAATCACATCTTTTTGTTGCATGGTTTTTTTCACTGAACCATCAGCATTTAGTATAACGATTTGCGCTTCGCCGCTTGTTTTTCTTTCACCTACGACCAAATTATTTTCTGAAATATTGATGGAGGTAATAGGCCAACCATTCGCAAAAAAAAGTTGCCATGAAGAACCATTGTTGATGAATAATGAATCGTTTTGCAGAGCAATTACTTTACCTTGAAAGTTTACAACGGCTTTGCAAGAGGAAGCTGATAATCCATTGCTGCCCGAAACCGTTTGCCAGTTATTGAAATCTGCAGGATTATTGGTTGAAACCGGTGTTTGCTTCAGGCCTTCCTCCGTTGCAGCATAAAAAGAATTGTTGGCTTTTGTAAAATCGTTCGTCTTTACATAACCGCCATTGTTTCCAATAAACCACGAATCTTTTATTTCAAATTTATCTGCGTCTATTACAATTATGCCAAGGCCTGTAGATAAATAACAAAGGTTGTTGTCGATGTAAATGTGATAGATATTTTTATCACCCGAAATCACTCTTCGTTTTAAATCAGGAATATTGTGAATGCCGCCTGCATCAAGTACATCAATATTGCTGTTGGTATAAGCAACAAATAATTTTTTCGACAAAGGATCGAATTGAATAGCGCTAATGCCGGTTTCGCTCAGCCCTGAGATCTTGCTGATGCGTTCTACTTCTTTTGTTGTTATATCAATACTGAAAAGACTGTATTCTGTAGCAGCATAAATTTTTTTTTCCGAAGCTGTAACATCTATTGTGCCCTGGTAGGGTAGATGTTCCCGCCACATGCCAACAGGTGGAAATGTGTTCTGTGCAATGCTTTTAGCTGAAACAAAAATTACAATTAAAAAAATCAATCTCACTCATCAAAGCTAAGAGAAGAAAAACCATCTTTTCTCTTTTCATTCTTTAATCTCTTAGCTTTTCTTTTCTTTGCGCAAACTGTTGCTACATGTGGAACTTACTTGGTAAAGCTATTTTACGTTACGGTTATGTATTGCTATTGGCTTTATTGGGCATTACAGCTTTTTTGGGATGGAGAGCCAGTAAGGTAAAACTGAGTTATGAGTTTGCCAAAGCCATTCCCACCGATAATCCAAAATACGTAGCGTACCAGGAGTTCAGAAAAAAGTTTGGCGACGATGGTAATCTTTTGGTAGTAGGTATTCAAACGGATTCTTTTTTCCACCAACAGTTCTTCAACGATTACAAAGCCTTGCATCATCATTTAAAAAAATTGAAAGGTGTTGATGACATCGTATCTGTGCCCATGGCCATTAATCTGGTGAGGAATGAAGCAACAGAAAAGCTGCAGGCCAGCCCCGTTTTTCCTGATACGGTTTTAACACAGCAACAAATTGATAGTAGTAAAAATGTTTTTTTGAATCTTCCTTTTTACAAAGGATTGCTTTATAACCCTGATACACATGCCTGGCTCATGGGGCTTCGCATGAACACTGCTTTGATCAATTCGGCGGAGCGTACAGATATTGTCAATAACATTGTTAAAGATGTAAATGAATTTGCAGCAGCGCATAAAATAGAAGTTCATTTAAGCGGTTTGCCCTATATACGCACCGTAACAAGTTATCGCATTGAAAATGAAATGCGGTTTTTCTTAGTTGGGTCTGTGCTGTTATCAGCGCTTATTCTTTTGCTATTCTTCCGTTCGGCAAGTGCCATGCTTTTATCGTTAGCCGTTGTTATTGTTGGCGTGATATGGAGCGTAGGCGTTTTAAATTTATCGGGTTATAAGATCACGATTCTCACAGCATTAATACCACCTTTGGTAGTTGTTATCGGCATACCCAATTGCATTTATTTTTTGAATAAATACCACACTACATTCCGGCAAACCGGCGATAAAAAGGCGGCCATTGTTGCCATGGTAGGAAAGATGGGCGTAGTGACATTGTTTTGCAATATTGCTGCTGCTATTGGCTTTGCTGTATTTGCTTTAACGCAAAGTGCTATTCTGAAAGAGTTTGGTGTGGTAGCAGGCATCAGTATTATGTCGCTGTTTTTTATTTCATTGATTTTGATCCCGGTTGTATTAAACCTATTACCTGCGCCTAAGGCAAGACATACAAAATATTTGGACAACGCATGGTTGCAGCGCTGGCTTGATGGACTGGAAAGATGGTCATCACACCATCGTAAATTAATTTACAGTGTTACCGTAATTATATTGGTAATAGCCGTGGCCGGAATTTTTAAATTGAAAAGCGTTGGGCACATTGTTGATGACCTGCCAAAAGGAGATAAAGTATACACCGATCTTAAATTTTTTGAAGAAAATTTTAAAGGCGTGATGCCATTGGAAATTGTGATTGATACAAAGAGGATAAATGGTTTACGAGGGTCACGGGCATTGGTTACTTACCGCAAAATTGATAGCTTGTCAAAATACATTACTTCCATGCCCGACATGGCAAGGCCGTTATCAATAACTGAAGGATTAAAATTTGTAAAGCAAGCTTTTTTTGAAGGTGATAGTGCACAATATTCCATGCCTGGCGAAAATGATTTGCTGGCATTGCGTTCTTACTTATCAACAGATAATGACAGCGCTGCTTCACAAAATTCTTTTTCAAAGCTGGTGGCCAGTTTTATAGACAGCAGCAAGAGGGAAACCCGTATCAGTGTAAGCATGAAAGACATTGGAAGCATAAGGCTGCCGCTTGTGCTTGACAGCATTCAAAAAAAATCATCGCAATTATTTGACAGCAGTAAGTACAACGTTCAGTTTACCGGTACCAGCGTCACATTTTTAGAAGGATCGAGATTTATTATTAATGGATTAAAGGATAGTGTGCTTTGGGCGTTTTTATTGATAGCACTTTGCATGTTGTATCTTTTCAAATCTTTCCGCGTTTTGTTGTGCTCTTTAATTCCGAATGTGATTCCATTAATTATTACGGCAGGTGTAATGGGCTGGACCGGTGTTCCGCTGAAACCTTCAACCGTACTGGTTTTCAGTGTGGCATTGGGTATTGCTATTGATATAACCATCCGGTTTTTGGTTAACTACAAACAGCAGCTAAAAGAAAATAGTGCCGATGTATTTCAAACCGTGATCGAAACCATACATTCTACGGGCCTCAGTATCATTTATACATCTATTGTGCTGATTGCCGGCTTTGTTATTTTTTGTTTCAGCGGATTTGGCGGAACAAAAGCATTGGGTTGGCTTACTTCACTTACGTTAATTACAGCAACGTTTGCCAATTTGGTTTTGCTACCGGCGTTGATTATTAGTTTTTACAGCAGGAAAAAATAAATTTTGTTGCCAGCAACGTGAAAGCCTCGGGTATTTAGGCAGGTTGGCATTGAATGTTAATTACCTACTGTCCGTGGCGATAATTTCGGCCGAAGTACGTTCTGTAGCCGCAATGGTTTATGTTCAACTGTTCAGGTGTCGCAATAATAAAGTCATTGTTCGGCATTCCTTGCCATGTGAACAGATACGGCAATATAAATTGGCCGGGCTGAGCAATGCCAACCATTGATAAAGCTTTTAAATACTGACTCTTCAGGCAGTTTTTTATTTTCAGGACTAAAGTTAATGAACCATTATTCCGGTATACCATCAACGGGAGAAGTGTTTACTTGAAGCAAGACTCAAAGGCAAGTGTATCCACTTAGGCGCTTTTTTTACAGCCCGCTTGTATACTCTTGAGCTTGAATATTTTTTTTCAATGTTGTAACTTTTTTTTCACATTCCCTTAATTTCGTGCAGCTAATGGGATTGGTTCTTAGTCTACTGTTTATCTCCGGCCTGCTTTATTGACTGCTAATTGTCGTTTGCCTGGAAAAACCAACTATGACCATACTTAATATTTTTTTAATAAAACAAACAACATGAGAAGACTACTCTTGATCATGCTAGGGGTGCTGTTGACCTGCTCACAGCTCTTAGCGCAAAATCGGACGATTACCGGAAAGGTGACAGATGAAAAAGGAACTATAGTTCCAAATGCTTCTGTTGTTATTAAAGGAACCTCTGTAGGAACTACTACAGACAACACCGGGGCTTTTAGCATATCTGTTCCATCTTCCGCCAAGTCTTTGGTGATTTCCTCAACCGGTTTTGGAACTGTTGAAGTTCCTTTAACTGGTTCATCTAATTACAACGCTGTGCTTTCCACGACTGCAAAAAATCTGGAAGAAGTAGTTGTAGTGGGTTACGGTGCTCAAAAGAGAACAAATGTTACTGGTTCGGTTGCCACTGTTAAAGCCACTGAAATCGAAAACAAACCATTTACTTCAGTGGACAAGGCCTTGCAGGGTTCGGTAGCGGGTTTACAATCTGCTTCTACTTCTGGTGCCCCGGGTGCAGCTACTGATATTCGCATTCGCGGTGTTGGCTCACTTAATGCAAGTAATCAGCCTTTGTGGGTTATTGATGGTGTTATTGCCACCACAGGCGACCTTACTACAAACACTACCACAGCAAACATCTTAAGTACATTGAATCCAGATGATATTGAAAGCATTTCTGTATTGAAAGATGCAGCATCTGCTTCAATCTATGGTTCCCGTGCTGCCAATGGTGTTATTGTGGTAACTACAAAAAAAGGAAGGAGTGGCAAAACCACGTTTAATTTCTCAGCTGAGGCAGGTCAAAATAGTATTGCGTATAAAAATGACAACAATAGGTCAATGACAACTCAGGAATATGAAACGGTTTTAGCTGAATCCATTATGAACCTGCCACAGGCAACCCAAATGGCTTACTTCGGTCAAATTATAACAAGTGCAGATCAGGCAAAAACGATTGTTGAAGACCCTCAGATTGGCTTTGGCCTAAAGCCGGATGTGAATACTAACTGGTATGATTTAGTAACTCAGAAAGGTGCCCAGCAGCAATACAACCTCAGCATGACTGGCGGTACAGAAAAGACACAGTTTTATGTGTCTGGTGGCTATTTTAAACAAAAAGGAACCACTATTGCTACCGACTTTTCACGTGTGAACGGTTCTATTTCGCTGACACATAAAGCTACTGACAGGCTGACCTTTAGTGCCATACTGAACGGGGCAGGCACCAATCAAAGAACGCCTGCAAATGGCGGTGGTTTTGCAAACCCTGTGTTGGAATCTTATTTCTTATTGCCCTGGTATTCCCCTTACAATGATGACGGAAGTTTCAAATACGATGATCCGGAAGGACAGTTTCCTGTCAACGGTGGCATTTTTAATCCGTTAATTCAGGCTAACTGGAACAAAGCCACTGCAAAACAAATGCAGTTGAGGGGAAATGTCACTGGTGAATACAAAATACTGGATAACTCCAATAACAATTTAAAGTTCACCAGCCGTTTTGCCGGAGAGTATATTGATGTTGCAGAAGATTCTTACCGCAATCCTTTATATGGCGATGGTTACGCACAGGGCGGTGATGCTTTTGCCTCATACAGGAGGGTATCGAACTATACCTGGAGTAACTTTGCTGATTTCAGACACGATGTAAATAATGACCTTTATTTTAATTTGAAAGCAGGTTATGAGGCGCAACTTTCCAATCGGTATTTAATGCAGGCAGGAGCACAGCAGTTTCCCTTGAACCTCCAATTAAACTATCTGGCTTCAGCGGCTACGCCTAATGCTGCTTATACGCTTCCAAGCGAAGCCACCACTAGTTCAATATTTTCCAGCGCAGATATAAATTTCCAAAACAAATACATTCTTAGTGGAAGCTTTAGAAGAGACGGTTCTTCTGTTTTTGGTGCTAATCACAGATGGGGTAATTTTTATTCTGTAGGTGGTTCCTGGAATATTAATGAAGAGGAGTTTATCAGAAATATTTCATTCATTAGTTTGTTAAAGCTGCGCAGTTCTTATGGTGAGAACGGTAACTCCAACGGGTTTGGTTTTTATTCTTCCCTACCTACTTATGCTTATGGCGCTAACTATACAGGTTTACCAGGGAGTTTTCCCAGCAATGTTGGCAATGAAGATTTGACCTGGGAGAAAAATGCCATTTTTAATGTCGGCTTAGACTTCGGTTTCTTCAAAGGACGCGTAAATGGTACAGTTGAATACTATAACCGTAAAACCTCTGACCTGATTTTGTTTGTTCCTTTGTCGCCAACTACTGGTTTTGCAGGGCAAAACCAGAATGTAGGTGCTATGACCAATAAAGGTATTGAAGTTTCTCTGGGTGGCCGTCCTATAAGCACCAAAAGCTTTACATGGGACATTTCTGCAAACTTTGCCCACAACACAAACAAAATTACAGAATTATACTTGGGCCTTCCTATCCCTACCGGAAGATTTCAATACACTGTAGGTCATGATGCCCAAGAGTTTTACATGCGCCAGTGGGCTGGTGTTGACCCTGCTAATGGCGATCCGCTATGGTATACAGACGAGACTCGCACTAAAACAACCAATAGCTATTCCTCTGCAAAGCTGGCGCTCCACGGGCAAGCTGATCCTAAATATTTCGGCTCTGTATCAAACACCTTCAATTATAAGGGACTTTCATTGTCTGCACAGTTTTATTACAACTTTGGGAACAGCATTTATGGTACCTGGGATAGGTATTTGAGCAGTGATGGTCTTTACTATGGTTCATTTGGCCAGCTAAGTGCACAG
>JBQCHB010000325.1:0-7390 GCA_051955075.1 Flavisolibacter sp. | reverse complement strand
CAATTCTTACCAATGCTTTTGCTACCCGTTTGCGCAAAGAACTATAGGCAAGATTTAATAAGCGTTCTTCCTTTTCCTTTACATTTTTTGTGATGATGTGGATGAACTTAGACGCAATGCTGATATCGCTGTAAACCATTTGCAAAAAATCATCCTTTGGTATTTGCATGATTTCTGCATCTTCTAAAATGCTGGCGCTGTCATCATAATTGCTATCTTCTATCAGCGCCGTGTAGCCGATGAAATCGCCATCGCTATATAAATTGGTGATATATTCTTTACCATCTTCATGGGCTTTAAAGCATTTTACTTTCCCCTTCATCAAATAATATAAAAAGCGGGGACGGCGGCCTTCCTGGTAAAGCACTTGCTTCTTATCATAATTCTCAATCTCATACTTTTCCGACAACTCCTGCACCAAACCTGTACTTTTCACATCTTTCAAAAATTGTGTAAGTCCCTGCGGAGAAGAAGTATACTTATAATCAAGAATCTCTGTTTTTTTTAAACGGATTTCAACAGCATTCAGCAGCTCAATATCTTCAAATGGTTTGGTAATATAATCATCGGCGCCCATTTCCATTCCTTTTCTAAAATCGCTGCGTTCGGTTTTGGCCGTCAAAAAAATGAAGGGAATATTTTGCGTCTCGGGGTTTTTGCGAAGCAAATGCAGCACACCATAACCATCCAGCTCGGGCATCATGATATCGCAAACAATTACAGAA
Source organism: Flavisolibacter sp. (assembly GCA_051955075.1). Taxonomy (GTDB): domain Bacteria; phylum Bacteroidota; class Bacteroidia; order Chitinophagales; family Chitinophagaceae; genus Flavisolibacter. The sequence goes on along the minus strand of JBQCHB010000325.1, from coordinate 6,665 downwards.
GGCTTTTCTTTCATAGCCAGTTCTACGCCACGCTTGCCATTTTCTGCGGTAAAGGTTTTATAGCCCGCCAGTTCCAGTATTTCAGCTGTGTTTTCCCTGATGTCGTTGTTATCGTCAATAACTAAAATTCTTTTTTCCATGCTATGTATGTTTTACAGGTATGGCAAATGTAATGGTTGTGCCTTTGCCCAATTCGCTTTTCAATTCCACATCTCCGCCCAGCAAATCTAAATAGCGTTTTACAATATGCAATCCCAAACCGGTTCCCTGGATGTTTAAAGCATTTTTCCCCCTAAAGAAAGAAGAAAATAAGTGGTGCTGGTCTTCTTCGGCAATGCCAATGCCTTCGTCGCGTACAGAAATCACAGCGGTATGTTCTTTTACATCACTCACCACATGCACCGTAGATCCTTCATCAGAAAATTTGATAGCATTTGAGATAAGGTTTATCAAAATGTTTTTAATAAGCTTTTTATCACTCTCTACTATTTCATTGCCCAAATGATGGTACGCAATGTGCTGCTCTCTTTTTACAAGACCTTTCATTTCATCAATGGTGTCCTGCACCAGTTCGTGTAAATTCAATTCCTGGAACGTTGTTCCTACTTTGCCTTCATCCAGTTTGCCCAGTGAAAGGAAATCTTCCAGCAAATCATTCAAGTGTTTTACCGAACCTTTTATTTTTCCGATATGGCGGTTGCGCTTATCCTGTTCTTCCGTGGTTGTATATTTTGCAAGCAATGAAGCAGAAGAAAGTACAGTGCTCAGCGGCGTTCTGAATTCATGAGAAGCCATGGCCACGAAACGGCTCTTAATTTCATTGAGCTGCCGTTCTTTATCCAGGGCTTCGCTTAGCTCTTGTTGTGATTCTTCTAACCGCTGCAAGGCTTCTTTTAAAATGACGGTGCGTTCTTCTACTTTAGCCTCCAGTTCGGCATTGAGGCGGCGCATTTCATCGGTTACTTTTTCCAGTTGCTTTTGTTGCCGTATCATGCTTTGCTCAATTTCCTTGCGGTGTGCAATATCAACAATAAACGCAATCACGTAGCGTTCATCGTTGCGTACATAGGTACTCAAACTCACTTCTACCGGAAAAGTCTCACCATTTTTCTTCTGACCGTTCAAATCCCGTCCATGGCCCATTACACGGTTTTTCGGATCGTGATAAAAACCATCTCTTAATTGTACATGGCCTTTACGGTAATGCGTTGGGATAAGTACTTCCACCTTTTGCCCAACCAGTTCTTCAGCTTCATACCCAAACATGCGGCATGCAGAGGGGTTGACCAAAGCAATTTCTCCTTTTCCATTAGTTACCACAAAACCTTCCGTTGCATTTTCAAACAATGAGGTCATGTGCGACGTATCGAACTGCATTCTTGTAAATAAGTTTTTGGATGTATAAAACTATGAAGGTAGTAAGCAAAATAAAAACAAGAATAAAATAGGCAATTGGCAACTTACACTTGTAGTAACTCCTGCTCCAACTCAATGGCTTTGGGAAAGAGAATATTGTTTTCCAGGTGTTTGTGTTGCACCAGGTCATTATCAAATTCGTACAGCTTTTGAAATACTACACGATGGTTGGTGCAGGCATTGTGGGGAAATGTGTAATGATTAGTCAACGAACGCAGCTGGCTTAATAAATTCATGATTTTACTGTGCTCTATTTCTAAATTGCTTAAGGGTTTGCGCAGGGTTCGTACAAACAAACTGCCATAGCTTTCCTTACGGTTATAAGCATTGGCAATTTGCTTTATGTAAGGAAAAATAATTTCTTCTTCATGCCGCGTATGCAGATTGATAAGCGCTGCAAGCTCTAAAAATGTTGTTTGTATGTCAATTAAAGCCGGGTACTGCTTTTTATGACTGTTTACAAAAGAAAGCAGGTTCACTTCTAATGCAGGAATCGTTTGCTTAACGTATTCATGGTGCACATTAATGATATAGTCGATTAAAAAATCGATCCGCCATTGTCCGTATTGAAGTATGTTAGGTAAGCTCACTGTTTTTGTGGCCCTTGTTAATTCCTGCAATAATTTGTTGTAATCAATATTTTGGGCGGCACAGGTTTCAATAAGTGGAATCTTGCCACCACAGCAATAGTTGATGCCGTTTTTTTTAAACACATCTGCGGTACGATAATCGGCACGTACGATCTCCGAAACAGTTATATTAAAATCTTCGAAAGCCTGCATGTAGTTGTTTTTAATAGATGTTTTTTTCTAAGCTTTTTGAAATAAAATAATCAGTTTGGGTAGCAGTGGAAAGGCTTTGAATAAAATCGGGTTTATTATCGTTCAACAAATCGCCAATGGTAGTACCTGACAGAATTTTTTGCAACCTTGCATTCACTCCTTCCATTTGATGATGCATAGGACATGGATTGGAAGCACTGCATTCTTTAAGACATAAAACACAAGTTCTAAAAATGCTTACGCTGTCCGTTATGTCAATCAGCCGGATCAATGGCAATTGCAAAGTATCTTCATTGATCGTAAAGCCGCCGGTACGGCCTTTAGCCGATGCCAGTACATTTTCCTTTACCAATTTCTTCAATATTTTTCCCATAAAATGCCGCGGCACAGCCAGCCGGGCAGCAATTTCTTCTACCTGCACATAGTGCTTTTCATTTTGCATCACTGCTATGTAAAGCACTCCTCTTACTGCATAACCAAACGATTTTGAAAACGTCATAGCATCTATATCAAAAATATTTTTAGTAACGGAGGCATGGCATGACTTTTATCATCTTTCGGCATGATGCTAATCAACCCTAATAAAAGGACATCAATGTCCGTTTGTCACTAATACACAATCTGTATCTTTAGCATTACCTTATTAACCATTAAATGGCATACTTTTTTTGCCGCACTCAGATTATGAAACAATTGCTTTTTTATTGCCTTATCCTTACAGCTTTTGCCTGTAACGAAAACAATGACACGAAATATGAATCGAAAATGGTGCTGGGTGCACCTAAAGCAACGGTAACCAGCCAACCTAGTTCGGAAATGACCAAAGGTCCTTTGGCTTACGGCCCCAACGTTCCTAAATTACCAGACGGCGATACTGTTGTAGTAAAAATAGATGTGGATCATAAACTCTTCCAGGTGGCTAAAGGTGTTTCTTTTACCGGCTGGTTGTTTGGCGATTCGCTTCCGGGGCCAGTGCTTAGAGTAAAAGTGGGACAAACGATTAAATTTTCGATGACGGACAGGTCGAACGATACTGCCATGATGCATATGAACATGAATATGCAACCAATGCAACACTCGATAGATTTTCACGCTGCTATGGTGAACCCCGAAGACAAATACCGCAGCATTTTCCCCGGCGAAACGATCAACTTTACATGGACAGCCAATTATCCCGGCGTATTTATGTACCATTGCGGCACGCCCATGGTTTTACTACATATGATCTCGGGCATGGTGGGCATGGTGATCGTGGAACCGAGAGAAGGCTTTCCTGGCCCTGTGGATCGTGAATTTGCGTTTGTGCAAAACGAATATTATTTAAAACAAAAAGGGCCAATATTTATTCCTGATACAACTGCTGCTTTGCATAAACAACCAACTTATGTGGCGTTTAATGGCAAGGTGGGACAATATATTGTTAGGCCCATCCGTGTGAAGGTAGGAGAACGCATACGTGTTTATTTTTTAAATGCAGGTCCTAATAGCATTTCCAGTTTTCACGTAATAGGAACCATTCTCGACAAAGTTTGGCTCGATGGCAACCCTGCCAATCAATTAGTGGGCATGCAGGCAGCACTGGTTGGCCCTGCGCAGGGGGCCATTATGGAGTTTGTGCTTCCGGAAAAAGGAAGATATACTTTTGTTGACCATTCATTTGCCAACGCCGAGATGGGAGCAATGGGTGCTTTCGTTGCAGAATAATGCTACAGCCACATGATCAAAAAAAGAAGCTTTTGGATCAGTTTATGCCTGGTTAATTTATGCATCGTTGCTTTTTTGGGATTAAGCCTGCGCAGCAAAATATTGTTTCCGCTTCATTTAATTGACTACCGCAATTTTTTAAGTGCTCATTCGCACTTTGCTTTTGCGGGTTGGGCAGGACTTTGCCTGGTAACTTTATTTATTTATGATCTTTTACCGCAGCCACTTTCACAAAAAAAAATTTACCAATGGATATTAGCCGGGTTAGAGATCAGTGCATTAGGTATGGCTTTTACTTTTCCATTTTATGGATACAACGGCCTCTCTATTTTCTTTTCCACCTTGTACGTAGTGGTAACAGTTGTATTCGCCCCGGTTTTCATAAAGGATGTTCTTCAAACGAACGGGCATAAAATTGTAAAGCTTTTAGGCATTTCTGCAGTAGCTTCTCTTATTGTGTCATTTTTAGGAACGTTGGGGCTTGCTTATATTTTATTAGCGAAGTCGGGAAATTCTCTATTATACAGAGATTCGATTTATACCTTCCTGCATTTTCAATACAATGGCTTTTTCACCTGTGCTGTATTTGCACTCTTTTTAAATTATGTCTTTAAGAAAGGAATTGTAATAGATAAGAATGCAGAAAACTTCGCCTTGGCACTTTGTCTTTCTATTGCACCGGCCCTGTTTCTTTCCCTGCTCTGGCATAACAGCGTATGGATTTATGTGGTAGCAGCAATAGGTTGCATTTGCATTCTTCTAAGCCTTTACTATTTCTTTCGTTTTTTACGCAGGGTGCAGCCTGCACAGCTTTTTTCAACAGGCATTAGCCGTACGCTGTGGCAGTTCTCCGTGTTTTCCTTCGGACTGAAAATGCTGCTGAATGTAGGAACCATTTTTCCGCAGCTTGGCAATGCTGTATATGGCGACAGGCCTGTTATAATTGGATTTCTGCATTTGGTATTTCTGGGATTTTTGAGCTTTTACTTGCTGGCTACTTTTGTTGAGGATGGTTATTTTAATAAGCTAACCAAAGTCATCAGTTATCCTTTTATTATTTTTTCAACGGGTATTATTGTTAACGAGTTTTTGCTGATGCTGCAAGGATTAGGCATTCTTTTAAAAACCAATAACGATATTTATAAATGGCTTTTGTGGGCCGCAGCCATTATTTTATTCGCAGGAGCAGTTTTTATTGCCCTTGCAAGACTTTCAGTAATAAAGCATAACGATTACAAAATAAAAGAGCCATAGTTTTCTATGGCTCTTTCTCCAATTAAAATCAACTCAATTATTTTTTACCGTCGTTTTTACGCATAAACTCAAGAACGGCTCTTGCATCGGCCTCAGCCAGGTTTTGATTGGGCATTTTTACTAAACACACTTCCAGCATATTTTGTGCTGCCGTGTCCTTTTCAATCATTTCATCTGTGTTGGTAACAAAGTTCATGATCCATTCAGGCGTTCTCCTGTCTGTAACGCCTTCCCAGCCCGGACCTACCAGTTTTTCACCAGTTGTTTTATGACAAGAAGAACACTTCACATCGTAAATGCTTTTACCTTCAGCAATCATTTTTTCATCCAGCGGGTGTGTAAGCTCAATGTTTGTATGCGGACCAATGCCTTTAGGATTTGTCCCTTCAGAAGCGGTGCTGGTACCGGCAGTATTGGTTCCGGTAGTATCAGTTGCTGTGCTTCCTTTGTTATTGTCGCCCGAATTACATGCTATAAATCCTGCCATGCTTGCAGAAAGAACAACTGCTAAAAGATGTTTACGGTTCATAATAATTGGTTTTAGTTTTTTTAAAGTTAATCATCTTACATATCCATGACATAAAAAATGTGCCAGAGAAACTTAATCTTGCACAGCCCGAGTGTTAAAACACAACTGCGCATTGAGGTTATACAAAGTATAACCATATAAAAGACATCAGTAAAAGCCTATTTCTACAACAGCATTTTCTATATCATCGTTAATGAGTATGTGGCAGGCAAGGCGTAATCCAGATTCCGTGATGTTCATTTTACCAAGTGTGGCTTCTTCGTTTCTTTCTTTGCAAATAGCTGCGCCCTTTAATCCACTTACTCTAACTACGCAAGTACCGCACCTGCCCATACCCTTACACTCTCCAAAATCTTCTAAATAAAACTTTTCATTCAGCAATACCATAAGGTTTCTATATTCACCTATGTAGGTTTGAACGATATTTTCTTCATCAAGATATTTAACCGTAAAAGTGAAAAGCTTTTGTTTTATTTCAGCTGATAACCCCATGAATGCATTTTAGTAAGCTCTTTTGAATAAACCTCTTTGTTTCATTTGTTTTCCAGGCGTCATTTTTGCCTTATCCAAAATTCATCCGGATAATTGTCCTGCAAAAGCGGTTCATTATGCAATTTTTCCCCGATCACTTCTAATTGTTCATGCGTCAGTGTTTTTTCCAAATGAGGAAAAAGCTCTCTTTCTTCAAACCGCACATGTGCATCTACCAGGTCTGCCAATTGCAATAAGTTCTTTGGTAGTTCATCGCCGGATGATTGAAGCACTGCATTTACCTGATTTTCTATTTGCCTGTGGTCATCAATTGACTTCTGCACTTGTTCATCCCTGATAGGGGCAAATAAAATTTCTTCCTCTTCGCGAAAATGTACTTTCATGTCATGCTTCCAAAAATGCGCCGCATATTTTTTTATGCGATCGGAATCTATTCCACGCTTTAAACCCTGCCTTATTTTCCATGAAAACAAAAGCGTAAAATGATG
>JBQCHB010000324.1:0-6173 GCA_051955075.1 Flavisolibacter sp. | reverse complement strand
AATTGCAGGTTGTCTTCACATGACCATTCAAACTGCGGTACTCATAGAAACGCTGGTTGAATTGGGGGCTGAGGTTAAATGGAGCTCATGTAATATTTTCTCGACTCAGGACCAGGCGGCGGCAGCCATTGCAGCAAAAGGGATTGGTGTATTTGCCTGGAAGGGCGAAACACAGGAAGAAGCCAATTGGTGCATTGAGCAAACCCTATTTTTTGGTAGCGAAGATCGCCCGCTGAATATGATTTTGGATGACGGTGGCGACCTGACCAATATGGTTTTTGACCAGTACCCCGAATTGGTTCAACATATTAAAGGTTTATCGGAAGAAACAACTACCGGCGTTCACAGATTGTACGAAAGAATGGAAAAAGGTACTTTGCCTATCCCCGCAATCAACATTAATGACTCAGTAACCAAGTCTAAATTTGATAATAAATATGGCTGTAAAGAAAGTTTGGTGGATGCCATCAGAAGAGCTACTGATATTATGATGGCAGGTAAAGTGGCTGTAGTAGGTGGATACGGTGACGTAGGAAAAGGTTCTGCGGCCAGTTTGCGCGGAGCCGGAGCAAGAGTAATCGTTACTGAAATCGATCCTATATGTGCTTTGCAGGCGGCTATGGATGGTTATGAGGTGAAGAAAATGATCGATGCTGTTAAAGAAGCCGATATAATCGTTACTGCTTCAGGATGCCGCGATTTGATTACCGGTGAACATTTTAAACTTATGAAAGATAAGGCAATCGTTTGCAATATTGGCCATTTTGATATTGAGATTGATATTGCCTGGTTGAACAAAAACTATGGAAATACAAAGGATACAATTAAGCCACAGGTTGATAAATATACGATTGACGGAAAGGATGTAATTATCCTGGCAGAAGGCCGTTTGGTAAATTTAGGCTGCGCTACCGGCCATCCCAGTTTTGTAATGAGCAATTCATTTACCAATCAGGTTTTGGCACAAATGGAATTATGGCAACATTCAGAAAATTATGAAAACAAAGTTTATGTGCTTCCCAAACATCTTGATGAAAAAGTAGCGCGTTTACATTTAAAAAAGATTGGTGTGGAACTGGATGTGCTTTCTGACAAACAAAGTGCCTATTTAAATATTCCAAAAGAGGGGCCTTACAAACCTGAAATGTACAGGTATTAATTTTAAAGCGATTTTACTCTTGAGATTATCAAACCCACTTTGCAGAAGGTGGGTTTTTAATTGCTATAAATCTCGCACCATTCATTATTTTTGATTAAAGCCCGGTGATATGCAAAACAACAAACCTAAGCTGGACATAATTAATATGCTGCTGGAAGATTGCATTATTGCGTTTCCGGTGTCTTCATTTGTAATAAGCATTTATCAACAATATCAACGAAGGGGCTGGTTAAGCAAAAAGCAATTGCAGGGCTTGTATGATAAGGCTTCAAAAATTAAAGGCGTACTACCGGGGCGTCTGGCAGCATTGGAATCCATCATTAAAAAAATGCCGACACGGCAAAAATCTGATCTGCCTGAAAACGCTCCTCTTTTCGAAAAAAATGAGGAGGCGGGCAAATTAATAGAGGAAATTCTCAGTAAATTTCCTCAACACAAAAGAGTTTTATTTTTGAAATCAAAATATGATAATAATGAAATACTTTCTGCAAATGACATTGCTGAATTAAAGAAATTCAGGCAATACTTAAAATAAACTTGCATGGATAATCGTTTTCATTAACATAAGATTTTATTTTCGGATTAATTTTTGAACTTGATTTTTAGTCTTATTGATAGGAACTAAAATTTGTCAATCATGGAAAAAGTTGTACAACAGGAAATATTACTGATAAGCGGAACAAAATTTTCTTCAAGACAATGCTGGCAAAAAATTAATGACAGCGGACGGCCTGCATCTGAAATAGAACAGTTGGAAGATGCCTGCTGGAACGGCCTTTTGAATGAAATGCTGCCGGAGATTTTTGTTTCACAAAAGGATTTGTTTCTTTGGCAAATAAAAGAAACCAAATGTGGCCTGGAAATTGAATTGGGAGAGCTCCCTGGCGAAGTTGATTATTTTTATTCCATTGATCCTTATTTGTTTTTACAAGACTCTTGCTTGAATTAAAAAATTCTGATAAAATAAGAATTACAGCGATTTGTGCTTTTACTGGCTATAATCAACTGTCTTCTCTATCGGTGTTTTTTTTGAACATAGTAAAATCTGAATTGCCGAATTTGTAGCTGAAGGTAAGCCTGAAACTTCTTACCTGGCGCATGTTATAGCTTTCCTGGTAAAACGTGGACGTATTGTAAATCACACCAAATTTGTGGCTGTTGAAAATGTCTTCCACACTGAAAGTTATGGAGCCGCGGTTGTTTTTGAATATGTCTTTTTGCAAAGCAAAGTCTGAGCTAAATCTTTCCAGCCTTTTGCCTTGCGGAATCACGCTTGGAGAGCGGTATTCGGCGGTTAGCTGAAAGCTCAGATTATTAAATGCATTCGTTGGTTCCTTCGTTTTTATCTTATAGTTTGAAGTAAACTTTGCACTGAAATCAAATCCTTCATTGCTAAGATCTAATGACTTTTGTGAAGCATTTACTTTTCTGTATCCGACATTTAAATTTGGTGTGATGTCAAAATTGCTACCAAATTTTTGCTGCCAGGTAAGTTCAAGCCCTGCGCGATTAGTGTTCTCAGCATTAATAAATGTATTCAAAATTGCATTGGGATCAACCGCTGCGTTCTGAAGATCTGCGTATTGTTTGGAAGTGAGCGTATCGCTGAATCGTGTAATATCGCCGGTTGTATTCCTGAAATAAATGCTTGCGAGAAAATTGCTGTTATTTTTGAAAGACTTACTATAATTAAACTCAAGAGAATTGGTGTATTCCGGCTTCAACTCCGGGTTGCCCTGCTGAATATTGAGAGGGTCATTAATGTCGATGAAGGGATTCAATTGCCAGAAGTTTGGTCGTCTTATTCTTCTTGAATAGTTCAATTGCAATTCATCTGTTTCATTTAATTTTTTGGATAAATAAAGACTTGGAAAAAGCGCATCAAGAATGTTATCAATTTTTGAAGGATATTCATAACCAAATTTTCTGGAACTATCGATGAGCTTTCCTGAAAATTTGGAATATTCTCCGCGCAATCCTGCCTGGTAGCCAATGCTGCCTATTTTGCTGGTGTAAGTAAAATAAGCCGCTTGCACATTTTCAATATATTCATAATTATTGCTGAGTGGCAATTTTGTCTTTGTTCCATTTTTTACGGAGTAAGAATTAAAATGGCTTGTATAGTCGTTTGTGTAACTACGCAATCCAGCTTCGATTTTTTTATCATCTCCTAACGGATTTACATAATCAACTTTTGTTGTAATCTGCGTATTGTTGTTTGCACCGTCATCATTTACTACGCTGGGATCGCCGGTTAATGAACCCTGTTTATTGTAAAAGCTATTGACAATAGCGTTAGCGGAAGTAACCCCGCCATAATTCACTTTTACGCTTGCGTCAAGAGTTTCGCCTTCCTTCGGAAACTTATGAGTATAATACAGAGAAGAGCTGTTTCTCTTAAATTGAAAATGGCCGTTTGAAATCCGCTTTCCTGTTTGGGTTAGTTCATTTTGTGCATCATAATATTCCTGATCCTGCGTTTGGTTGTTATCAAATTTTCCGTTTACATATCCCTGTGATAAGGTAAATGTATTTCTGTTATCAAGAAAAAAATCAACACCGCCTCTTAACGCAAAAAATTCCCGCTTGCGATTGTTCAAAGACTGCTGATTAAAATAATTTTCAACTACACCCTCCGATTTGTTTTGTCTGAAACTTTCACCATGGCCATCGCTGTTTCCATAATTGTAATGGCTGCTTACAAAGAAATTAAACTTGCCCTGGCGCAGGTTTAGGTTGATGTTGCCGGAATACCGGGTAGGAAGGCCTCCCGTAATTGACACAAGCCCATTCAAGCCATATCTCTTATTCTTTTTTAAAATAACATTTATAATTCCGGCGGTAGAAGATGCATCATATTTTGCTGAAGGATTAGTGATAATTTCTATCCGGTCGATATCGTCCGAAGAAATCTGATCAAGTGTAAGGATAGTAGGCCGGCCATCCACAAAAATAGTCGGGCTGGAATTTCTTAATTGCACATTTCCGTCCACATCTACAGAAACTGAGGGTATGTTTTTCATTACATCCACGGCAGTACCGCCCTTTGATGTGATGCTTTTACTTACATCAAAGATCTTTTTATCTATTCCCAACTTTAAGGCAGGCCTCTGCGCTACGATGGTAACCGTTTGCAATTGCTCGTTTTCCCTGGCCATTACAATATTTCCGAGGTCTTTATATATGATTTCCGTATCGCTAATCCTTCCAATACTAATAATATGGTTGTATAGTGAATAACCTACTGCACTAATTTCAATTCTGAATGTGGCTGACGAGGGAATATTCGATATAAGAAAATCTCCATTTGACTTCGTAAGCATTACCGCAATAAGTGAATCGTTGGATGTAGCAGATGTGGAATCACCCTCAACGGCAAACAACTGAACAGAGGCGGCATTAATGCCTTTATTATTTTGAAGATCAACAACTCTTCCAAGAATGGAATTGGTACTTTTTATTTGTATTTCGGCTGGTTCCTGTGTAGGCAAAGGTTCTTTTTCAACCTGGGCGTTCACAGAACTGATAATCAGGAACAAAGAAAAAAGTAAAAATAAATGCCTCATAATTGATCGTATTCGTTCAAATGTAAGTTTTCAAACACCTAAAATCGATTCGTTTTTTTAAACGGTAAATAAGAAATACCATTCGCATAATGTATTAAATTAGTTCCAATAAAGGGTTACCGCTGTTCATCGGTTGTTGGCATATTGAAAGAATTTAACATTTAACCAACAAAACCAGCATAAAAAAAACCGGCTTAAGCCGGTTTTTAAAAAATAAGAAAACCAAAATTTATTTGCCTACTACTTCATATTGAACGACTCCGTCATTATCTTTCTGTCTCAAATAAACGTTATCCGGAGTCTCATACAGTTGCTCACCATTTATAGTTACGATTTTTGAATCGGCGGGCAACTGAGAGATGACATCTCCGATTTGTAAAGTTTCAGGGGAAGCCAACAGACCGGGTGCATCGGCAGGAGAGTTATTAATGACACCATTTTTGCCAACCACTATAAAAATGTTGTTACCATTTTTATCAATATCAGTTTTGTAGTAAGTTCCGTTTAATTCATACAATTGCTCTCCATTTACAATAACAGAACGTGCGCCGTCTGGTAACGAACTTACGATAGCTCCCATAGGTGCATCCACTACCTGGTAAGAATCATTGTATTGCCTGTAATAAATACCATTGTAATAATAAAACGGAATTCCTCCTAAAAACAATCTCACATAACCTGCCGGCAGCACATTAATCTGAAGTCCAAAAGGAGGAAATAAGGGTTGATAATACCCATTGTAATAGCCATAATAAAATCCATCATAATAATAGTACGGATAGCCGCCAAAATGTATTGAAATAAAATTATGGGGAATTACCCTGTAACGCGGGCCATAAATAAACCGCGTTCTGTGGCCATACACTGTGCCATAGTAATGATAATGGTATCCATAACGATTAGAGCTATAACGAGTGTTGTAATAATAATTATCCCGGTAATTGTTTCGATAAACGTTGCGTGAAACGGCCCGGTTTCGATCAAAATAACTGTTTCTTGCAACGTTGTTGCTATTATTTCTTGAAACAATCAATCTTTCATTAGTAGAATTCCCGCTTCCTGGCTCAGAAAAAACCCTCTGAGTATTATTGCGGTTTTGAGAATTAACGGATGAAGGATTTCTTTGAGTGCGGGATGTTCTTTCCGGGGTTTGCCTGTAAGTCATTTCGCGCGAAGTCATCTGACGTTGAGTGCCCGATGAGTAGTTTCTGGTATTATTATTAAAAGACCTGGCGGCGGGCCTTGATTCCCTGTTAAAGGAAGGCGCTGTACTGCGCGAAACATCGCGCGACGTACCGGAATTTCCATTGCCGCGCGCGCTCCTCATGGGTTGTGCATTTGCAACACTTCCTATTCCTGCCAGCATTATTATAACAGAAAATAGCTTGAGTATGTTTTTCATTGAGTGACTAATTAGTTTGTAAAAGATTTGTTACCAAATTTAATTT
>JBQCHB010000323.1:0-3524 GCA_051955075.1 Flavisolibacter sp. | reverse complement strand
CCGGAGTTTGCCAAATTCCTGGTGGCAGAAGGCATAGACAGCATTTCATTCAATCCGGATGCGATATTGAAAGGAATTGAAAATATCCGGAAAGCAGAAGAATCAGAAGAAGAGAAAATAAAGGATTTACAAATAATTTAAGTTGATTGATACGGAAAAATTTTTTCGAAATAAAGTGGCCATAGTAACTGGCGGTACTTTCGGAATTGGAAGAGCCGCCGCTATCGCATTTGCGGAAAGGGGCGCAAAAGTGGTCATTGCTGATTGGGTAGAAGGCAACGAAACACTTAATGCCATTAAATCAGCAGGTGGCGACGCCATCTTCGTCAAATGCGATGTGTCCGGTGATGAAAGTGTAAGAGCAATGGTGGACAAAACGATTACACAATACGGAAGGCTGGATTATGCCTTCAACAATGCCGGGGTAGAGGGAATTTCAGCACCCACGCATGAATGTACCAATGAGAATTGGGATAAAACGATTGCTATAAACCTTAAAGGAGTTTGGCTTTGTATGAAATACGAAATTCCCCACATGATGAAGTAGGGTAAAGGCGCTATTGTAAACAATGCATCCATAGCGGGATTGGTGGGTTTTGCAAATATACCTGCGTATGTAGCCTCGAAGCACGGGATACTTGGTCTCACCAAAAACGCAGCGCTTCAATACGCCAAATCCGGCATTCGCGTCAATGCCGTTTGCCCGGGTGTAATCAAAACCCCTATGATTGATCGCTTTACCGGAAAAGATAAGGAAGTAGAAAAACGGTTTGAAAGCATGGAACCGGTAGGAAGAATGAGTCAGCCGGAAGAAGTGGCTCAGGCGGTCATCTGGCTTTGTTCTGATGCCGCATCTTTTGTTACTGCTCATCCAATGGCGGTTGATGGCGGTTGGGTAGCGCAGTAATTGTTTACAACTAATTTTCATAAAAATCCATTAGCCTTTAACTCTAATTATTTTTTGGCCTCAGTAATTACCCTGGTTTTATAACCTTCAGTTTACATTCAGTAATATAGCGCCATAAGAAGTAGATGCAAGCAAAATCATTACCAGCCAACCCACGAAAGGAATAGAATACAATAACTTCAATCCCAAAGGCCTCAGGCGCTATGTGCCAAAAATTCCAATGATACTCATTTCGACGGAAGCAACATTTTTTCGACAAAGAGATTTCAGTAATTTTTGCCGGAATAGAAGTATTAATATTCATAAGTAAATTTATATAACGGCATGCGGCGCAAATGACCTTCTTCATTATTTATAATGATTATGGTCATTTAATGTTATTAATTTGTTGTTCAATTTTGAAATAGCGTTCTGAATACAGGCACGTTGCTGTTAAATCGTTATCCAAATAAAAAACAGGATATGGGCACAAAAGAATTTTTTACGACCACCGGCGAAAATTTACTTAAAAAAGTGAAGGAATTAATTGATGAAGGAAATGTGAGAAGAATAACCGTTACGGAGAAATCAGGAAGGGAATTAATGAGCTTTCCTCTGACTGTTGGAGTTGTAGGCGCTATCCTCGCACCTGTACTTGCTGCTGTGGGCGCGCTGGCAGCCTTGATAGGCGAATGCACAATTGCTGTGGAAAGAGAAAGCGAAGTATAACAGTTGATGGGCTATTATTTTCTTTAGTTCAAACAGTAAATGGATAGTGCATTAAAAAAAACGCCTTTATCATTCATCTAAATAATTAATTCCGTTGGAATTTTTCTGGACGTATACTGCAAGTGAATTATACCAGCAACTAAATACTTCCAAAGAAGGATTAACCCAAGCTGCAGCTTATCAGCAACAACAGCAGCGGATTGATAAAACCAATATCAAAAAGCCATGGATGGAAGATTTAATCCTGCTGTTATCCCAGTATAAAAATCCATTAATATTATTGCTCGTCTTTGCTGTTATTCTTTCAACCTTTTTAGGCGAATATTCAGAGAGCATCATTATTCTTGTTGTACTGTTACTAACAGGCATTTTAGGCTTTATACAGGAAAGAAGTGCAGGCCATGCTATTGAAAAGCTTCGCAGGTTAGTGCATAACGTGGCTGCTGTAAAAAGAGATAATGTTGAAAAGGAAATTCCGGTTGAGGAAGTAGTTGCTGGCGATATCATCCTGTTAAACGCCGGTGATATCATTCCTGCAGATTGTTACATCATTCAATCAAACGATTTGCATGTAAATGAATCTGTACTTACAGGCGAATCTTTTCCTGCAGAAAAATTTTCAGGCGATTGTAATGTAAAAGCGCCTTTATCAAAAGTTACCAATGCAGTATTTAAAGGCACAAGTGTCATTAATGGAACGGCAACGGTGCTTGCCGTAACCGCAGGCAACAAAACCATTCTCGGCAAGATTGGATATTCGCTTCAAAAAGAACAGGCGCCCACCGCTTTTGAGAAAGGCATAAACAGGTTCGGCTACCTGCTCATGTATTTGACCATCGTCATTTCAGTGGCTATCTTAATTATTAACCTATCTCTTCATAAACCCTTATTTGATTCTATTTTATTCGCGCTGGCGCTGGCTGTGGGATTGGCGCCTGAGTTGCTGCCTGCTATCATTACAATCACCCTGGCTGCCGGCGCCAAACGTATGGCAGGCAAAAAAGTAATTGTAAAAAAATTAAGTGCCATTCAAAACCTTGGTGAAATCGATGTTTTATGCAGCGATAAAACCGGCACACTTACTGAAGGCATTGTAAAGCTTAAAGATGCTATTGATTACAACGGGAAACAAAATGACAAAGTTTTACTGTATGCCTTGTTGAATGCAACGTTTCAAACAGGATTTTATAATCCGATTGACGAGGCCATCAAAGCGGCTTCGCACAGAGATGTAAATGCTTATCAGAAAATTGATGAAGTGCCTTACGATTTTCAACGCAAGCGTTTAAGCATTGTTGTTAAGGAAAATAACAGACACATCATGATTACAAAAGGCGCAGTTAACAATGTGCTTGCAGTTTGCACCAAAGCAGAAAGTGCTGCTGATAAAATTGAAGTCGTAAATGATTCCATAAAAACATCCATCCAAACACACTATGAAAATCTAAGCGGGCAGGGTTACAGGGTTATTGCTATTTGTCATAAAGATGTAAGTGACGACCCGGTTATTAATAAAGATGATGAAGAAAACATGATATTTCTCGGTTTTCTAACATTATCAGATTCCCCTAAAAAAGGGATCATTGATTCAGTCAACCGCTTAAAAGAAACAGGCATTTCTTTAAAGATTATCACAGGTGATAATCATTTTGTCGCAAAGCATCTCGCTATGCAGATTAAATTGAATGCGGAAAAGATTATCACGGGAACCGACCTGGAAAACATGAGTGATGATGTGCTGCGCATGAATGCGCGGCAGGTGGATGTATTTGCAGAAGTGGTGCCTGAGCAAAAAGAAAGAATTGTAAAAGCATTGCAACAAACCGGCCATGCAGTAGGCTACCTGGGCGACGGAATAAACGATGCCACTGCCTTGAAAGCCGCTGATGTAGGCATCTCAATTGACAAT
>JBQCHB010000322.1:0-9641 GCA_051955075.1 Flavisolibacter sp. | reverse complement strand
CTCTGGCGCCCCAGGCACTTAACCGCAATATAGCAGGACCGCTCAGACCCCAATGAGTAATCAACACCGGGCCTTCTTCTACCAATTTTGTTCCTTCAATTTTTACTCTTGCTTTTTCTACGCTTACCCCCATTAATCCTGTAATGGAATGTTTAGGCAAATTAAATGTAAAGAGGGAGGGAACAGGATGATTGATTGCGTGGCCCGCATCCAGCAGCCATTGAAACATGGAAAGTTTTGGATAGCCACCACAAGCAATGCAAACATAATCAGCAGTTAAAATCTGATTGTTCGCAAGAAGGATTTTGAACTTTAAATCTTCAGTCTTCAACTCTTTCACTTCAGCGTTCATTCGTATTTCCACACCATAACTGTTTGCTTCCTTCATTAAGCAATCAATAATGGTTTGCGAAGAATCGGTAATAGGAAACATGCGCCCATCTTTTTCTGCCTTCAACCTTACACCTCTTTCCTCAAACCATTTAATGGTGTCGGTAGTAAAGAGTTGATGAAAGGTTTTCTTGACAAAATTTTGCCCGCGGGGATAACGTTTGCTCATTTCTGCAATGTCAAACAAAGCATGGGTAACATTGCATCGTCCACCACCCGATATTCTTACTTTAGAAAGAAGCTTGTTTGATTTTTCAAGAATCACTACATCCAAATCCGGATTCATCCGTGCTGCATTTACAGCACAAAAAAAACCGGCTGCGCCGCCTCCTATTACAATCAATTGCTTCTTTGCCATTTCATAAATTTAAAAGCCCTCAATTGAGGGCCTGCTATCAATACTCTGAAAATAAATTGGAGTTCTTTTTTTCTGCCTCTTCAATCGGCGTGTAATCGGACAGCACATCGGCTTTACTTTTCATTACACAGACATCATGTTCAAAATGTACGGAAGGTTTTCCATCTTTTGTTCTTACCGTCCAGCCGTCGTCGTCGGTAAAAACATCTTTCTTACCCAAATTGATCATTGGTTCAATGGCAATTACCAATCCTTCTTTCAACACAGGTCCCGAACCACGTTTGCCATAATTAGGAACCTGCGGGTCTTCATGCATGCTTTTGCCTAAACCATGCCCTACCAATTCTCTCACCACACCATAACCATGTCTCTTTTCCGTATAGTCCTGGATTGCAAACGATATATCGCCCAAACGGTTACCAACAACCGCTTTTTCAATGCCTTTGTACAACGATTCCTTTGTGATCTTTACGAGTTTTATCACCTCTTCAGATGGTTTGCCAATCATGAAAGTATAAGCATGATCGCCATGAAAACCGTTTTTATAAATACCAATATCGACAGAAATAATATCGCCTTCCTTTAATTCATTTTTACCTGGAAAGCCGTGCACCACTACATCGTTTACAGAAATACATGAATTGTACGGATAGCCATGATAATTTAGAAATGAAGGGACTCCTTTATTATCGCGGATAAATTCAGCAATAAAATCATCAATGAAAATGGTAGTCATTCCCGGCTTTAAAATTTTGGCTACCTCTGAAAGCGTTTTGCTTACGAGCAATGCGCTTTCCCGCATTAGTTCTATTTCCTGTTTGTTTTTATAATAAATCATATAAATCTCTAAGCCACAAGTTGCGCTACAAATTTAGGTTTGTCACTTACGTGCAGCTATATTTTAAAACAAAAACCTGGCAAGTTAGCTTACCAGGTTTGTAATTATTTTGAAATTCTAACTTCTGCTTAGCAATTAATACAAAGCTTGAGTTACTGTTCTGCCCTGGATGCGTCCGCTTTTCATCAAACCATCATACTCACGCATTAACAATTGGGTTTCTATTTGTTGCAATGTATCTAAAATTACCGCAACCATAATCAGCAAAGATGTACCACCATAAAAAGTAGAGAAACTTGCTGTTACACCCATTAGTTGGGCAATACCCGGAAGGATACCTACCAATGCTAATAAAATAGCACCGGGCAATGTAACCTTATCCATGATAGCTCCGATATAATCTGCCGTTGGCTGGCCGGGCTTTACACCTGGAATAAAACCATTGTTTTGCTTCAAGTTATCAGAGATCTGCTTGGGGTTAAAGATCAAAGCTGTGTATAAAAATGTAAAACCAATAACCACAACAGCATAAATAATCATGTACCACGTATTGGTATGATCGGTAAAAATTCTGTTGATACCTTGCCCTGTTTCTGTTTGCGCAAGACTTGTCAGGTTAAACAATGTAGGCAGGAACATAATGGCTTGAGCAAAGATGATAGGCATTACACCGGCGCTGTTTACCTTAATAGGCAAGAACTGGCGGGCACCACCGAACTGGCGATTACCTACAATTTGCTTGGCATAATTCACAGGTATTTTGCGTGTGCCCTGAACAAGTAAAATACATCCAAGTATAATAGCAATTAACACTGCAATCTCAATAATGAAAATTAAGATCTGTCCTGAACGTACGGATTTGTTTGTCAACTCCTGCAGGAATGATTGAGGCAAACGGGCAAGAATACCGATCATGATGATCAGTGAAGTACCATTGCCTAAACCTTTATCTGTAATTTTTTCTCCAAGCCACATTACAAACAAACAGCCCGCTGTTAAAATAATTACTGTGGATAACCAGAAGTAATCAGCATAGCCAGGCATTACACCGCCACTTTGCGCAGTGATTTGTTTTAGATAGGCCACGTAAGCTGAAGCCTGCACAATCGTTACGGCAACAGTAAGATAACGTGTCCACTGGTTGATTTTTTTACGACCGCTTTCTCCTTCTTTCTGCATCTTCTGAAACTGTGGAACCAAAACGGTCATCAATTGAATAAAGATGGATGCAGAAATGTAAGGCATAATACCCAACGCAAAAATGGAGGCCTGTGAAAAGGCACCACCTGCGAATGTATCAATCAAGCCAAGAATACCGCCACTTGCTTGCTTGGCCACCTGGCTTAATCCTGTGGGATCAATACCCGGCAACACAATATGCGTACCCACACGGTAAATGAAAATAAGGAGCAGTGTATACAGAATCTTGTTGCGCAGTTCCTCGATGCTCCAGATATTTTTTAAAGTCTTAATTAAATTTTTCACGGAAAATTCAAGTTTACGGTCCTAAACAAAAAAAGACGCCTTGCAGCGCCTTGCAATTTACTGAAAATTACTTCACTATTTCAACTGAACCACCGGCAGTTTCGATAGACTGCTTTGCTTTTTCGCTGATAGCATTTACTTTGAAGCTCAGCTTAGTTTTTAATTCTCCGTTTCCTAAAATTTTAACTCTATCGGTTTGATTGATCAAGCCGTTTGTATACAGATTCTCTAAAGTAAACTCTTGTATGCCATACTTTTCAACTAATTGCTCAATCTGGCCTAAGTTGAAAACTTTATATTCAATACGGTTTGGATTTTTAAATCCACGTTTAGGAACACGACGCTGAATAGGCATCTGGCCACCTTCGTGTGCCATCTTTCTTTTATAACCGGCACGGCTTTGACCACCTTTGTTACCTTTTGTGGAAGTGCCACCATGACCGGAGCCTTCACCACGACCTAATCTTTTTTCTTTGTGTACAGCGCCTTTTGCAGGACGTAAATTGTGTAGTTGCATGTTTTTGATTTTTACTTACGGGGCATCTCCCCTCGCTTGTTAATTGACAATTTATGAATTTGACGATTTGAAAATGGATAGACTAATTCATTAGCACGTCTTCAAATTTTCAAATCAGATTTCTTCCACACTCACCATGTGTTCTACCTTGCGAACCATGCCAAGGATTTGTGGAGTAGCTTCAACTTCTTTAGCAGCATTCATTTTGTTCAAACCTAAAGCTTTCAATGTTTGCTTCTGACGCTCAGGTCTGTCAATCGGGCTTTTTACTAAAGTGATCTTTATCTTTTTCATTTGTAATAAGGTTGAATGGTGAAAGGTGTAGGGTGTAAGGCCTTTTACCTTAATCCTTAATCCTTTAACCTTAGATTATCCGTTAAATACTTTCTTTAAACCAATTCTTCTTGTTTTAGAAACAGAGATTGGTTCACGTAATAAAGCCAAAGCCTCAAAGGTTGCCTTTACCACGTTGTGCGGATTAGCAGAACCTAAAGATTTTGCCAATACATCGGTAACGCCTGCACTTTCCAATACGGCACGCATAGAACCTCCGGCAATTACACCAGTACCGTGCGCAGCTGGCTTAATCAAAACTTTTGCTGCACCTACTTTGGCCAATTGATCGTGAGGAATGGTACCATGCATTACAGGCACTTTGATCAGGTTCTTCTTTGCATCTTCAATGCCTTTGGTAATAGCCTCTTGTACTTCTTTGGCTTTACCTAAACCATGACCAACTACGCCCTGCTCGTTACCAACCACCACTAATGCAGAGAAGCTGAACGTACGACCACCTTTGGTAGTTTTTACTACGCGATTGATAGCAACTACCTTTTCTTTCAATTCAAGGTCGCCTGCTTTTACTCTGTTTAAAATTGCTTTTGCCATTTTATATTACTTAGTAATTACTTGTTTAATTAAGAAGCTGTGAGGTGTTAGCTGTGAGCCATCTCATTCATAACTCATAGCTCATGACTCAAAGCTGTTTTAGAATACCAAACCGCCTTCTCTTGCGCCTTCGGCCAACTGCTTTACACGGCCATGGTACAAATTGCCGCCACGATCAAAAACTACTTTCTCAATACCAAGGTCTTTTGCCTTGCGTGCAATAGCTTGTCCTACCAGTTTGCTTTTTTCTGATTTTGTTCCGCTTTGTACAGCAATGTCTTTATCTCTTGATGAAGCAGCAGCTAAAGTAGCGGCATTATCATCATCAATTAATTGAACATAAATGTCTGCATTGCTACGGAAAACAGAAAGACGTGGCTTTTGCGCAGTACCGGCAATCTTAGCACGGATGCGGTAGCGAATATTTTGCCTTCTTGTTGTTTTTGCGCTTGTTCTCATTTTCTTTTATTTATCTCCCTGATACTGCCAGGGAAAAGTTGATTAGTTGATGTGTTGATTGGTTGAAACGGGTTTAACTTTTCAACGAGTTAACCTCGCAACCTTTACACTTTTATTTACCAGCCGCTTTACCAGCTTTCTTACGAACCACTTCACCTGAATAACGAACACCTTTTCCTTTGTAAGGTTCTGGTTTGCGCAGGCTGCGAAGTTTTGCTGCAACTTGCCCGATCAGTTGACGGTCTGTACCTTCCAGTGTAATGGTAGGGTTTTGACCTTTTAATTGTTCGGTAGCAACTTTCAATTCTTTTGGAACTTCGAAAATGATGTTGTGAGAATAACCTAAAGCAAGGTCTAACACATTGCCTGTATTAGCCGCTTTGAAACCCACACCAATCAGTTCCAGCTTTTTTGTATAGCCATCAGTAACACCTTTAACAAGGTTGCTTACCAAAGCTCTTGATAAACCATGCAATGCACGGTGACGAATTTGATCTGTAGGGCGGGTAACATTGATCACGCCATCTTTCACTTCTACTTTAATATCACGATCAATGGGTTGCTTTAATTCACCTTTTGGACCTTTTACAGTAACCACGTTATCATTGCCAACAGTAACTGTTACACCACTGGGCACCGTAATGGGAGCTTTACCTATACGAGACATACAACTTTTGTTTTACGATTTACGATTTTGATTTCTTATCCTGACCGGTCAGCCTAAGTATGTTTCGGCTTAATGTATCAGTATTTTTTGCTGATTAATATACGTAGCAAAGAACCTCGCCACCTACATTCTGAGCCTTAGCTTCTTTATCAGTCAATACCCCTTTTGAAGTAGAGATGATAGCCACGCCTAAACCGTTTTTTACACGACGGAAATCGCCTGGTTTAGAATAGTGGCGTAAACCCGGACGGCTTACTCTTTCTAGGCTTTGAATAGCAGGTTGTTTAGTTTGAGCATCATACTTCAAGGCTATTTTAATCAAGCCTTGCTTGTTATCATCCTCAAACTTGTATTTCAAAATATAACCCTGGTTATACAAGATCTCAGTCATACGCTTTTTCAGGTTAGAGGCAGGGATCTCAACGATTCTATGCCCGGCCATTTGCGCATTACGAATTCTTGTCAAAAAAT
Organism: Flavisolibacter sp.; assembly: GCA_051955075.1. Lineage (GTDB taxonomy): Bacteria > Bacteroidota > Bacteroidia > Chitinophagales > Chitinophagaceae > Flavisolibacter. The sequence goes on along the minus strand of JBQCHB010000322.1, from coordinate 3,568 downwards.
CTGCAATAGGATCTGTTACCATATTTTTTGCCCTCCTACACTCCGTTTTTTCGGAGCAATTGGAATGTTTTAATTAATGAGTAATTAGTAATCAGTAATGAGTGGGAGTCTGACAACTCATCATTCATTACTCATTAGTGATTTTTTACCAGCTTGCTTTTTTCAGACCTGGTATCATGCCATTCAAAGCCATGTCGCGAAGTGCAATCCTGGAGATTCCGAAGTAACGGGTGTAACCTCTTGGACGGCCTGTCATCTGGCAACGATTTTTCAAACGCACCTTAGAAGAGTTTTTAGGTAATGCATCTAATGCAGCCCAATCTCCGGCAGCTTTCAAGGCAGCTCTTTTGTCAGCATATTGCGCTACCATTCTTTCTCTTTTACGTTGCCTGGCTTTTACTGATTCTTTAGCCATAATTTATTTTAATTTGAAAATTTGAAAATTTGAAAATTTGAAAATGGCTGTTTCATTGGCACATTTTCTCATTTTCATATTTGCTAATTATTTTTTGACGTTTTTGAAAGGCATACCCAACTCTTTCAACAGTTCGTAAGCCTCTTCGTCTGTTTGAGCTGTAGTAACAAAAGTGATATCCATACCGGTGATACGGTTCACTTTGTCAATATCAATCTCAGGAAAAATGATCTGCTCTGTAACACCCATTGTGTAGTTACCGCGGCCATCAAAAGATTTTTCGTTGATACCTTTAAAGTCACGTACACGAGGCAATGCTACTGCAATCAAACGATCTAAGAATTCGTACATTTTCTCACCACGCAAAGTAACTCTTGCACCAATAGGCATGTTCTTACGCAGCTTAAAGTTTGAAATGTCTTTCTTAGACATGGTTGCTATTGCTTTTTGACCGCTGATGGTTGTCAGTTCATCCAAAGCAATATCAATTAATTTTTTATCATTCACAGCGCCGTTAACACCACGGTTAATAGCGATCTTTTCCAACTTAGGAACCTGCATAACAGATTTGTAGCTGAAACGCTTTTGCAAAGCAGGCACTACTTCATCTTTATACTTGGTCTTTAATCTCGGAGTAACTGTTTGTGTTGCCATGATTATATAATTCCTCCAGATTTTTTAGATACACGAACTTTTTTACCGTTTTTTTCATCTCTCTTCACTTTAGTGCCTTGCTTACCATCCCACAGCATTACATTAGAGATGTTAATTGGCGCTTCTTTCTTCACAATGCCACCTTTAGTGTTTTGTGCGGAAGGCTTAGTGTGTTTTGTGATAATGTTGGCACCTTCCACAATTACTTTACCTTCTTCAACCAATACTTCTTTTACCAGGCGAGGCTTCTTTGGGTCTTTGTCATCACCAGTGATAACAACCACCTGGTCGCCCTTCCTGATATTATACTTTGGTTTAAATCTTGTTTTCATTTTGTTTCTATTTTATCTCCTGATACTGCCAGGAATTTTATGTTGTCAACTGTTGTACTTCTATTGGCTTTCGTTGTTCCGCTAGCTATCGGAACACTCTTGTACGTCTTGTTCACTATTCGCCATTAACGATTACTAAAGAACCTCTGGAGCCAAAGAAATAATTTTCATATAGCCTTTATCACGAAGCTCACGGGCCACTGGTCCGAAAATACGTGTACCTCTTGGTTCATCTGCAGCATTTAAAATAACAACTGCATTGTCATCGAAACGGATGTAAGAACCATCCTTACGACGTAATTTGTTTTTGGTGCGAACGATTACAGCTTTGGCCACAGTACCTTTTTTAATACCACCGGCTGGAATGGCGTCTTTCACGGTTACTACGATCTTATCGCCTACGCCTGCATAACGCTGACCACTATTACCCAATACACGGATACAAAGCACTTCCTTAGCACCACTGTTATCCGCCACGTTCAAACGGGATTCTTGCTGGATCATTTTCTTTTAGCTTTAAGCTATTAGCTGCGAGCTGCGAGCTATAGCAATTAATACAATTTTTATTTTAAGAACTACAGCCTGTAGCTTGTGGCTAAAAGCTGGCAGCTTTTCTTATTTCACTTTCTCTACAATCTCTACTAATCTCCAACGCTTGGTTTTGCTCATAGGTCGAGTTTCCATGATGCGAACCACATCGCCAATGCTGGCTTCGTTCTTCTCATCATGAGCGTGAAACCTGGTAGTCTTTTTAATGAACTTACCATAGATTGGGTGTTTTACTTTACGTTCAACCGCAACTGTGATGGTTTTAGTCATCTTGTTGCTGGTTACCACACCAATTCTTTCTTTTCTTAAATTTCTTGTTGTTGTTACTTCAGCCATTTTTACAAGCTTTGAGCTTTGAGCTTCGAGCTTCGAGCAATTGAACCATTGGGCTCATAACTCGCAACTCACAGCTCGCAGCTATTTATGCACTTTGTTTCTTTTTTAATTCAGTTTTCAAACGGGCTACTTCCCTGCGCAGTCCTCTGATGCTCATTGGATTTTCCAATGGGGAGATAGCATGAGCAAATTCAAGCTTTTTTAAGCGCTGCTCGTCTTCTTTGATACGGGCTTGCAGATCCTGCTCGCTTAGTCCCTGAATGCTTTTTTTGAAATCTACTGTCTTTGACATGGTCTTAATTTGATAATGTGATAATCTGCTAATGTGCTAATTGACTTCCGTGTTTGCTGTTGCTTCATTAGCATGTTGCTAATTAGCAAATCAGCACATTATTTACGCTTCCGCTAAATCGTAACGCTTAATAAATTTTGTAGCGATCGGCAATTTGCCGGCTGCCAACTTTAAAGCACCTTGTGCTACTTCTTCAGACACGCCATCAATTTCAAAAATGATGCGGCCTGGCTTTACTACCGCAGCCCAATACTCAAGGTTACCTTTACCTTTACCCATACGTACCTCTGCAGGTTTATTGGTAATTGGTTTGTCAGGGAAAATGCGAATCCACACATTTCCTTCACGTTTCATGTGACGGGTTAATGCCTGACGGGCAGCCTCGATCTGACGATCGGTGATCCAATGATTTTCCAAAGCTTTCAATGCGAAAGAACCAAAAGAGATGGTTGTTCCCCTTTTTGCGTCGCCCTTCATGCGACCTTTCTGCATTTTCCTGTGCTTCGTTCTTTTCGGCTGTAACATATTCTTTAGCTTTTAGCTTTAAGTTTCGAGCTTCAGGCTCTAACCCAAGCAATGAAATTTTATTTATTTTATTGACGGCTCGCAGCTCAAAGCTGTAAGCTCGCAGCTTTCTTTATTGATGCTGTCCTCTTCCGCCACGGCCTCTGTTGAAGTCACGGCTTCCGCCTTGTCCACCACCTTGCCTGCGGTCGCCACCTCTGAAGCCACCGCCTCTTTCATCTCTTCTGTCTCTCCTATCGCCCATGCCACCAGCTTCTTTACCGCCAACAAAATTTGGATTCAGGTCTCTTTTCTGCAATACTTCTCCTTTACAGATCCATACTTTGATACCAATTTTACCATATACGGTTTGGGCAAACACGTTGGCATAATCGATATCCATACGGAAAGTATGCAAAGGCGTACGTCCTTGTTTGAACTCTTCGCTACGGGCAATTTCAGCACCACCCAAGCGGCCGCTTAATT
>JBQCHB010000321.1:0-6192 GCA_051955075.1 Flavisolibacter sp. | reverse complement strand
GATTGCTTACATTTATATTTTAGGCGAATGTTATGACTTCGGAACAAATACACTATATGACACAAAGTGGAATGCTTTTTCTGAACAAACAACGCAAAAAAAGTCATTACGACGCCGCCAACACACTCAAGTGGACTGCTTTTATTCCCATTGTTTTATTTTTTGTTTTTATCTTCAAATACAGTACAGAAAAACTGGGTACAATAGTTATTGTATGTACAGTTATGACATCGGTGTTTTTGTTGGTGAGCTATTTTACTTTCAAGAGCCAGCAAGAAAAATTAAAACTTACATCATTCCTAACCGATGTATCAAAGGGAGAGAATTACACTTTGACAAAAAAGACACTTGAAGCATTACAATGGATAATAAAGGAAGACACTTATGATTTTATTGAAGCTTACAACCCTCATCGAGACATGAGAACTTGGGGCAATGAAATGATTTCTATTGTTCTTTTAGATGGCCATATTTTGCTCAATAGCATTTGCAATTTAGACGCAATGAACCAGTCAGGTTTTTCGTTCGGCAAGAACAAACAAAACATTGATAAGTTCATTGAAACCTTTGAACTTATTACTTATAATCAAGTACAGCAAAGCGTCTAACAATACGCAGCTTAATTCTAATCGTCTTTATCTTATCTAAAAAAATGATAGCAAAATCCACCATAAATTCTTTTAAAGAAAAATTTGCTTCTGTTTGTAAACAATAACTTCAAACTCCAAACCACAAACTCCAAACTCCTAATGCGCCGCTTTAATATATCCCCATCCTTCTTTTTGTTTGGTGATGATCTCGTAAATGCCATCGGGCACTATGCCTACGCCGCTTACCAATTGTGAAGCATCAATGTTGTGATGTTTCATAGCAACGGCACAAACCTTTACCGCTACATTTTTGTTTTGTGTTAACCTTTCAATATCCGGCGCCACTACCGACCTGTCTTTTCTTATCATGTCCAGCGACTGGCCATACAGCACTATTTCCAGTTTGGCATCCGGCTTCTCCTGCAATATGCCATTGATCCAACGTATGACAGCTTTGTGATCGTTGGTGTCTTTGCTGGTTAAATCAAATACAACGTTGTAAGGAACCGTTTGTGCGTGTAAGGCAACAGAAGAAATAGATAGACAAATGAGCAAAAGAATTGGCTTCATAACTGTTCGATTTTGGTGTACTAAAGTTTACGATTTTTTCTGCACATTATTAAAGGAAACTTTTATGCAGCGCAGGTTGCGGCAATAATTAAAATTTTTGGCGGCAAATAGATTTCGTATCTTAATAAGTCCTTTCTTTTTCCATTCACCAAAACGTTTTACTATGCGAGACAAAAATTCTCAACAAACCTCCCGCCGCAATTTTTTGGGTACCATTGCCACCGGTGCAGTTACCATCAGCGCAGCTTCTTTAGCGCCTTTGTCAGCAGGTGCAAAAAAAATTTCTGAAAACTTTCACGACGATGCCGACACCGATCCCGATGCCTGGTTCAACCAGATAAAAGGCAAACACAGAATTGTGTTTGACGCCACAAGGCCCCATGAAGTGATGCCTTTTGCATGGCCTTTGGTTTTTTTGTTAACCAATGAAGCTACAGGCACACCATCAAAAGATAACAGTGTTGTAGTGGTATTGCGCCACGAAGCTATCCCTTATGCTTTTGAAGACCGGATATGGGCCAAATATAATTTCGGCGAGGTATTTAAAGCCGGTGAAATTGGCAACGCATTTAAAGCAGCCGATTATAAAACTGCTGCTGCTACCCGCAACCCGTTCTGGAAGCCCAAACCGGGAGATTTTCAAATACCGGGATTTGGCGCCGTAGCCATAGGCATCAATGACCTGCAGGAAAAAGGCGTCATGTTTTGCGTATGCAATGCCGCTATGACCGTTTACAGTACAGCATTGGCGCAGGGTATGAATATGAGTCCCGATGATGTAAAAAAAGATTGGATGGCAGGCCTGCTGCCCGGCATACAGGTCGTTCCCTCCGGCGTATGGGCCGTAGGCAGGGCGCAGGAACATGGCTGTAGTTATTGCTTTGCAGGATGATGAAATCAGCGATGAATATTGAGTAATGAGTGGTTTCCCTAGGTTGAAGTGTTCTTACACTTTCAATTTTCCAGCGGCTCCGTTAAGTAAAGACTATTTGTATTGGAAACGGCCCACTCATTACCGATTGCTCATTATTCATTTCTTCGCTATCGGAAGAAACGGCCCGTACTTATGTTGCATTGCTGAAAACGAATCGACATAAGGACCGAAAGGATAGTCAACGGGCTTTTTAGAAATATCAGGCCAGTCGTTCATAAAAGTTTTTTCAGGTCGTTGCTGAGAACTAATAAAGGCAGCCACATCCCAGGCCTGCTCATTAGTTAGCTGCGGATTTCTCCATGTGGTGCCAAAGGGCATATTATTTTTAACAAAGCCAGCCAGCCGTGAAAGTGTGTACATGCCTGCGCCAACATTATAACTATTATTACCCCACAATGGCGGATAAACATAACCGGCTGAATCGGCCGCCAGCACGCCTTCTCCATTGGCGCCATGGCAACGCTGGCAAATGTTTGTAAAAACTAATTTACCTTTCTGCGGGTCTGCGGCACGGTTTAAAAAAGGTAGCGCTGTCGTGCCGCCGCCTTTGGGCTTTAACCCTTTCGGCACATCTTTACTTATCCATTTTAAATAAGCTACCATAGCCCTCATTTCGGGGCTTACACTATCGAGGGTTTTCCCATCCAGGCTTCTTTGCAGGCAATCGTTCACTCTGAACTCTACAGATTCAACCCTTCCGCTTCTTTCACGGTATTTGGGATAAGTAGAAGAAACAGCCGAAAAAGGATTGGCAAAGTTTTGCGTACCGGCCGCTAAATGACAGTTCTGACAATTCATATTGTTGGCAACCGGTGTAACAATTCCCCTCGGTCCCAAATATTTTGATGTATTAACAATAAGTTCTTTTCCGTAGCGGATCAAATCACCTCCGGCATCGGAAGGAATTTCGTCTTCTGAAGGAGGCTGCCACAATTTGTCTTCATTGTAAGGCTGGTGAAACGACTGGATATATGTTTTGCGGCGTGATGCAAAAAGCTCACTCAAAATTATCGTTGTTATAATAATTCCGAGAAGAACAGGGAACCATGATGATTGAATGAACCGCATGGCTTAGGCTTACTTAAATTTACCAAATACCTGCTTCTCTCCCCTCATCAGTTAAAGAAATTTTTATGACCTGCAATGACTTTTAAAATGCATACTCTCTTATTTTTGAAAAAAATCAATTGTTGCAAGCCTATTACCAGGACGAACTTGTAGAAGCCGGTTGTGATGAGGCAGGACGCGGATGCCTGGCAGGGCCGGTGTTTGCTGCAGCGGTTATTTTACCCAAAGATTTTTATCATCCTTTATTAAACGATTCGAAGCAGGTTTCAGAAGAACAACGTTACCAATTGCGCCCTTATATTGAACAACATGCTGTTGCTTTTGCTGTAGCCGATTTGTGCAATAAACAAATTGATAAGATCAACATCTTAAAGGCTTCTTTCAAAAGCATGCACCTTGCCATTAAACAGCTTACGCCACAGCCGCAACTGCTGTTGATCGATGGTAACCGGTTTACACCGTTTAAAAGAATTCCGCACAAATGCGTTATACAGGGCGATGCCACTTATGCTTCTATTGCCGCCGCCAGTATATTAGCCAAGACTTACAGGGATGATTATATGAAAACACTGCATAGCAAATTTCCCCGGTATAACTGGGCGCAAAACAAAGGCTATGCTACCAAAGAACACCAGGCTGCCTTAGATAAATATGGGCCTTGCAAATACCATCGTAAATCTTTCCGGCTCGACTATAGCCAGCCTATACCTTTTGATGAGCCGGCCATTAATTAAACCTATGCAGCGTTTTACCGTCTTAAAGCTGTCTTTTTCATGTGCTGCATCTAAATGATCTGCCGTAAAAGAATGGTTGAAGGTTAACAAAACACCGCCAATGCTGGCGGTGTTTCATTTCAGCCCATCCCTCCCGATGCTATCGGGATTCCGGTGGGAAGGTCACCAACGCACAGCCCTCGCTTACAAAAATTGTTCATTACAACAAGGAAAAGCATCTTACCTCGAATAACAGGCAAGGAATAATACTGGCAATAAGTTAAGTTATGCATTAGGCCACTTCCTCCACCGGGGACCCGATAGCTATCGGGTGAGGGCCCGCCCTACCACACACCTGCACCTGCTCTTAACACTTCTGGTTCCCCACCTGTAAAATCAACAATAGTAGAAGGCTCCATGCCACCAATGCCGCCATCAATAACAGCATCTACCCTTTTCTCAAATTTATCGTGAATGATTTCGGGATCGGTGTAATCTTCAACATATTCGCCAGGGAGTGTTGCGCTTAAAATAGGATTTCCCAACTCCTTTACAATGCACCTTGCAATAATGTTGTCAGGCACACGAATACCAACGGTGTCTTTTTTTGTTTTTAAAATTTTAGGTACCTGCTTGCTGGCTTGTAAAATAAATGTAAAAGCGCCGGGTAAATGCTGCTTTAATGTTCTGTAAACCGATGTATCTAATTGTTTTGCATATTGGCTTAGATCGCTGAGATCGTAACACACAAAAGATAAATTGGCTTTCTGCGGTTGCACGCCTTTAATGGCACAAATGCGTTCTATAGCCTTGTGCTGATAAATATCACAACCCAACCCGTAAATGGTATCGGTGGGATAAATGATAATGCCGCCGCCTTTCAGGATATCAACTACCTGTCTTATTAATCTCTCCTGTGGATTTTGCGGATGAATACGAATCAGCATAAAATTTTTTTTGAACCTGCTCCCAAAAATTATCTTATGAAGGTACACAACAAAAATGCCGCACATGGCGGCATTGATAAAGTTATCCTGAAATGTTTCTTATGCAATTTCCCAAACTTCACTTCCCCGCAGCAACTTATCCAGGTCGGCAGGTCTCCTGTCCTGCGCGGCTTGTATTTGTTGCTCCATCATATCCTCGTATGTGGGTCGTATGGCCTGGTAAAATACGCCAAAAGGTCTTGGCAAATGACCCTGCTGCTTTGGATCGTCAAACATGCGGGTGAGTATTTGTGCCTTGTAAATATCGTTTTCATCGTGTACCCACAAGTCATTTACACTATGGCCTTCGTTAAGATTAACTACCACAGGCGTAAATCCATCCAGCTTAATGCCCTTATCCTTGTTAGCGCCGAAAACAAGGGGCTGTCCATTTTCCAAAAACAATGCCTCGTCGGCCTTTGAGCTTTTTTCCGTAAAAATCTCAAAAGCACCATCGTTAAAGATGTTGCAGTTTTGATAGATCTCGAGGAAAGACGCACCATGATGCGCATAAGACCTTAACAACATGCTTTGCAAATGCTTCGGATCACGGTCCATGCTGCGGGCAACAAAAGTGGCATCAGCTCCCATAGCCAAAGCCAGCGGATTGAACGGATGATCAATACTGCCAAAAGGCGTTGACTTGGTAATCTTATTTTCTTCGGATGTAGGCGAGTATTGTCCTTTGGTTAAGCCATATATCTGGTTGTTAAACAACAAAACGTTCACATCAAAATTTCTGCGTAGCAAATGAATGGTATGGTTGCCGCCAATACTCAGGCTATCGCCATCGCCGGTAACGATCCATACACTTAGGTCAGGCCGCGACGCCTTCAGTCCACTGGCGATAGCCGTTGCCCTTCCATGAATGGAGTGCATGCCATACACGTTCATATAATAAGGAAAACGCGACGAACAGCCAATACCCGAAATGATGGCAATATTCTCACGTGGAATGCCCAGCGTAGGCATTACTTTTTGCACCTGTGCCAGTATCGAATAATCGCCGCAACCGGGGCACCACCTTACTTCCTGGTCGGTGGCAAAATCTTTCGCGGTAAGTGATATAGGAGGGGTTATAGTTGTTGTTTCCATTTTTTATTAAAATTTTCAATGCTCAATAATCAATGCTCAATTTTGGAAGCAGTCTTATTCTTTTGAGCCGTATCTATACTTTTAGCCACTATGGCAATTAATTCTTCAGTTTCCTTAAAAACATCTTGCAGCCGTTCAATTGGCTTTATCATTTGCCTTTTGACGATAATCTTTAAAGCGGTCCTGCACTCTTTTAGCTCTTTCAGGCAAATACCCAGTTTATGGATAAAATCGGC
>JBQCHB010000320.1:0-5314 GCA_051955075.1 Flavisolibacter sp. | reverse complement strand
AAACCAATTAAAAGATTTAGACGAATCTGCTGTTAAAAATTTTTCCTCTCAGCTAAGAGGCAAAATTGTTCTTCCGAAAGATGCTGATTACGATGAGTCGCGCAAAGTGTATAATGCTATGATCGACAAGCGTCCGGCATTAATTGTAAAATGTGTTGACGTAGCCGACGTAATGTACGCGGTGAAATTCGGAAAGGAAAATGACCTGCTTGTTGCCGTAAGGGGTGGCGGGCATAATGGTGGCGGCCTTGGAATCTGTGATGACGGTATGGTGATTGATCTTTCTGGAATTAAATATGTAAAAGTAGATCCTGAAAATAAAGCTGTAAGGGTAGGAGGCGGTAATACATGGGGTGAAGTGGACCATGCCACGCACGCTTTTGGCCTTGCCGTACCCGCCGGAATTGTTTCCACAACCGGTGTGGGTGGATTAACACTGGGCGGGGGAATAGGTTACCTGGCGCGGAAACACGGTCTTACCATTGATAATTTGCTGGAGGCAGATATGGTATTGGCAGATGGCAACTTTGTTACCGTAAATGCAAAACATCATCCCGACCTATTTTGGGCCATCCGCGGAGGTGGTGGAAATTTTGGTATTGTTACTTCTTTTTTATTCCGGGCGCACGAGTTGGATATGGTCTATGGCGGGCCCACTTTATGGCCCATAGAAAAAACGGAAGAAATCATGTTGTGGTATCATGATTTTTTAGAAAAAGCGCCGAACGAATTAAATGGATTTATTGCAACAATGACAATTCCCGGGCCGCCATTTCCGGAGGCTTTGCACCACAAGAAATTCTGTGGAATTGTATGGTGCTATTCAGGGGATTTAAAAAATGCTGAGAAGATTTTTGCTCCTGTCAGGGATATGAATCCTGTATTTGAACACGTGGGGCCAATGCCTTATCCTGTTATCCAATCATTGTTCGATGGACTTCTTCCTCCCGGGTTACATTGGTACTGGAAAGCAGATTTTTTCAAAGAATTAGGGCCTGATGTTGCCACACAATATTTAAAATATGGCTCCGAAATTCCTACACCTCTTTCGCAGATGCATTTATATCCCATTAGCGGCGCAGTGAACAGGATAGATAGTTCTGAAACTCCCTGGGCTCATCGCGACGCAAAATATGCGGAGGTGATTATCGGGGTGGATCCAGATGCTGCCAACGATCAAAAAATGATTAAATGGTGCAAAGACCATTGGAATGCGGTGCATCCCTATTCTTCCGGCGGCGCTTATCTTAATTTTGAAATGAATGAAGATGGGAATGACCGGGTTAAAAAAAGCTATGGGAAAAATTATGAACGCCTGAGTGCTATTAAGAAGAAATATGATCCGGATAATTTCTTCAGGGTGAATCAAAATATTAAACCTAAGGAATAAAAGATAATCGGTATTCCGTATAATTTTTGTCCTAGCCGGGGCTGCTGCAAGCGGCTCTGTGTTAGCTACAAAATCTTAAAGGGAAAAAGCTTATCACTTTTGACTCCATCCCTTTCAAAAAAAAATTCAAAAAAGTTTCATCATAACAACCTCCGGCTTTAAGATACATCGGATGCGAATGACAGCCGATTTATAAATCCAAAAGAACTATATCCCGCTATTCAACCGTCAGGCAAAAGTTTTTGACCATATCAACATATTCCTTTGGATGACTAAGGTGTGGCACATGACCCGCTCCTTCAAAAGTTCTTCTTTGCGCGTTCGGGAGTGTTTTTGCCAACTGGTCTAATACCATTCTAAAAAAAGGAGGACTCTGTGTTCCCTGGGTCAGTAAGGTTGGCTTATTAAAATGAGAAAGCTTGGTTGTGTCTATATATAAATTTTCCGGGTCTTTTGTTTCGTCCAGAAAAGTGGGTGCATTATGAATAAAAGTTTGTTGGATTGGTAAAGGCAATTCCTGCCAGGCGCCGGGACCGAAGGCAATGGTTTCCACAAAAAGCTTTGCGGCTTGTTCATCTTCTCCATTTTCAATAAGTGCGGTTACGGCTTCAATACGGCTGATTACTGCTTGCAGATAGGGCTGTGCTTCTGGTATGTCTTTGAGTAAGTCGAATAAAGGTGGCTCGTGTACTACTAAACTTTTAAACACCTCCGCATTCCTGGCGGCTGCTTTTAGAGCAACGGCGGCCCCTCCGGAGTTGCCTGTTGTATGAGCAGGAGCTAAACCTACGTGCTCTACTAAGGCAATGAGATCAGAAACATCTTCCTCCATGTTGCCTTGCGCTTCTCTTCGCTCGCTTTTGCTATGACCTCTCCTGTCATAGGTAAGCACCCGGAATGTTTTTGAAAGTTCACTTACTACAGCGTCCCAATTGTGGTGGTCGCCCCAGGAGCCATGTACCAATACGAGAGGCTCGCCTTCCTGGCCGGTAAGCTCCCAATAAAGGTTCACGTCATTGATTTTATCGATGGGCATAAGTAGAGGGTTTACATCAGAAAGGAATACACTCATAAAATTACAAAAATTTCTATCTCAACCCTTCAAGAAAACACGCCGTCAATTTCATAAGTTCGGAGAGCTTTAAACACATTTAAATCTTTCTCTTTCAAAAAAAAATTTTGAAAAGAATCTACCTTATTAACTCCTCCTAAACATATAGAATGCGATGTCGGGTGTTCGCACTTATATTGATTATATTAAAAAGAAACTTTTGCTTTCTTGTCGACCCGCAATACTGACTGTTGCTGAAACCTGCTTATATACCATTTTCTGAGACTGTCAATTTGTTGTGACATTTGGCGGGAATTTTTATAATAGTATATAACAACATGGCTTGGTTCAGTTATTAACTTCTGAGTTACGGGGTCAAGCCAATTGCCGGAAGCGTCAATGACTGTGCAACCATACTTAAAGACGCTGGCCATTTGATTTGATCTGAAACTATTCCATTCCAGGTTCGTAACCATCGTGCCATCGGGTCTCATTTGCCCAAAATATAAATCAGTTTCTACCCACCGGGAACCGGAGCACGAGTACAGAAAGATGCAAGCAATTAACAGTTTGTATGGCATTGAGCAAAACCGGTTTAAGTAGGTGACAGTTTAAACATGATCCGAACGGCCATGGCGCCAAGCAGGTGGTGGCGTTCTCAATGTATCTTGTGCCCCAACCGTCTTCCGAAAGTAAATAAAAAAAGTTGATTATTTGTTCGTCCGCTGTAATGCCAATTGTTATCGGAACTTGTAGCCCACTACAGCCTACTATCTTTCCTTCTGCCAGCTTATACGCTAAGACGCTTTTAGACGAATACATCACCTCGAGATATTGGCCCAAACTGCAGGATACTCAGCACCGATAATTGCACGATATTTTTGTTTGCCTATTGTCGTGTCTTTGATAAAATATATTGGTCTTAGTGTTGAAGTTTTGGTTGGCGCTTCAATTGGATTGATTATCAAAAAATCTCCTAAATTGTATGAGTTGTTATCTCTTTGGGCAAGTACCGAAACCTGGCGGGGTAAATTTATATTGCTTGTCTTGCCAATTAGCAGAGCATACGGTAACCCCTCCGTGTATGGATAAGCATTATTCCTGTAAAATTGTGTAATAGTCAGCTTGAATGTGTCTGTAACTGAAATAAAATCAAAAGCCTTTATTGAATGGGTAAACTTGTACATTCCGTTGCGAAGAACATGCAGCTAAAAAAAACATCCCAAATATTAAGAGATATCTAATCATCGTAAGTTTTGATTTCCCCAACGGTCATGTATTGGCGACAGCAGGGCAATTTATGGTTTTCTGCTGAACATCAGACCAGCAAACGAATAAAAAGATGATTTTTTCATTTTAAAGAGAAAGTCCGTTGGCGCAGGCGACAACAGAAGCATGGAGGTCTGCCAGCCTTGCGCCAACTGCTTGTGCCTGCCTCAGTGTCATCAATGATTAAAGTTAACCTGGTAGATGTTTGGCCACATTTTTCCTGTCACGTAGATTTTATCAGAAACTGAATCATATGCAATGCCATTCAGAACATCAGCGCCCGCACTTTTATTTTTGGCATCCTGCGTCAAAAAACTAAAATCTAATTTTCCAACTACTTCTCCGGTTGAAGGATTGATTTTATAAATCATATCGCTCATCCAAACATTTGCATAGATGAATCCTTTGATATACTCTAACTCATTCAGGCTGTCCTGGGGTATGCCGTTTTTGGATACATGTAATGTTTTAACCGGTGTAAGCTGTTTTGGTTCGAAAAAAGTTAATTTATTGGTACCATCACTCATAATTAAACTGGTACCATCGGTTGTTAAGCTCCAGCCTTCCAAATTGTTATATTTGAATTGACCAATCTTTTTGAAAGACGTGGCATCGTAAATAAATCCTGTTTGATTCTTATAAGTAAGTTGAAATAATTTATTGTTTAGAAAGGCAATGCCTTCGCCAAAATATTTTGTCTTATCAAGTTCAATTTTTTTGGAAAATTTTCCAGTGGTTAAATTGTCTGTTCCTATTAAAGATTTTGTTTGCGGCAGGTCGTCTGGGGAACCTGTACTTTCAAATAGTTCTCCATTATGAAATAAAAATCCTTCTGTAAACAGTGCCGTGTCATGGGGAAAATAATGCGGTACTGAATAGCTGATGAGCGGAATATCTGAAGCCGGCTCCCGGACTTTCGTTTCAGCGGATTCAGAATTATTTGTGCAACTGTAAATGGTGCTTAATGTTAGCGCTCCGATTAAAATTTGTTTACTTTTAAAAAGCATGTTTGGTTGATAATTCGCATTTCCGGAACGGAACCTGCAAATTGGTTTTAGCTGTCGTAAAGTTGTTGTGGATTTTCGCCTTTTAAATCGTCAATGTGTCTAATAAGGTTGTATAAATCTTTCGCAATAGATTTTCCAACGCCCGGAATTATTGTCAACGCTTTTATGATTTGCATTGATGTCATTACAGTTTTACGTTGTCATTTTCGTCAAGTTCCCAAAACGGATTGTAAGCAACTTCAAACAAATATCCGTCCAGGTCTTTGAAGTAGCCACTGTAACCGCCCCAATAAACTTTCTGTGCCGGTTTTACGATTGTCGCACCAAGTTTTGCAACTTGTTCTAGAATGTCGTCGACTTCTTTTTCCGATTTTGTGTTGTGCGAAATGGTTAGTCCCGAAAATGTTGTCGGCTGATAGGTCAATGTCGTGTCGTCCGCAAGTTCGTGTCTTGGATGCAATGCTAAAATAATTCCGCCCAGGTCGAACAAAGCGAAGTTATCCATACTTTTATCCGACTTTTTCCAACCAAGTCCTTTTTCATAGAAGTCTAACGATTTTTGAAAGTCGTCAGTCCCAAGTGTTATTAAGCTTAATT
>JBQCHB010000319.1:0-7065 GCA_051955075.1 Flavisolibacter sp. | reverse complement strand
AACCTAACACGCTCAATATGTGGATTGTCAGCGATAACCTGCGCAAAGGTGCTGCTACCAACGCCGTGCAGATTGCGGAGTATTTGTTGAGTAAAGGACTGTTGAATTAGGCGTTGATAAGTTGATTAGGTTGAAAAGTTGATAAGTGGGAAACATTCTTGTCGTTATCAACTTTTCAACCTGTCAACAACTCAACCAATCAACTATTTCTCCTCTTATATGGGAAATGCTTTCCAAAATTATCGGTGATGTTATTGATAACAGCTTCAGAGGACGTATTGTAATCTGCACCTTCGCGGTAGTTATCATTCCACAAGGTCAGATTATTACTTATCACGTTGCACGATGCGTTAATATCATTGGTTTTGTTAGATATGCCGGGCAGCGGGATTTTTCCGGCAGCACCAATTTGGTAAAGCACTTGTCTCCCCATGTCAACACCCATCGACGCCAGGTCGCTCATGTAGCGTTTCTTTTCAATACGCATGCGCACCACGGCATCTACACCTAAAATGCTTGTTAGTTTTTTATCGTCTTCCTTCCACGAGTCGCGAACTGAAATGCCGTTCTGCTCAAGTAGTTTTTGCGTAGTGCCAATGTCCTGCACATTTACACTGGTGTAATATTTTTTAGTGTTGGCGTGCCGTAGAATGCTGTTGTAAAGCGAGTTTTGAAAAGCTATGCTTTCTGTTTCTTCAATGGAGGCAATATTTTCCGGTGAAAGATTCTTTGGCTGCGTTCCGGTAAAAATCATTTCTGCCGGAAGCACCGCAATGGTCTTGTGCTTTGCTGTTTGCTGATCAAACAAAGATGAAGTATAGTACTTATGGCTGGCGCAGGAAGCAAAAACAATTATTAATAAAAAGATGGAATAGGAGGGTAAATTTTTTTTCATAGTACAGTGTTTTGTGTACTAAAAGGTTAATACACAGATAATAAAAGTCATAGTGTATTAACAATTCTTATTGTTGTGGATATGCAAAAGTGAAAAATAAGAATGAAGTTATTCCAATGCTTTATTAATAAAGTTTACCAATGGTTGTAATGTTTGGAAGGCCGCTACCGTTTTTTTATGCAATGAGGATTTGATCAATTCTTCGTCTGCAATTTTTGTTTCAGCAATAAAGCTTTTCAATTTCAAATACTCAATGGCTGGATTAGCTTTTTCGTAGCCTTTAGGCACGGTAGTTAGTTTTATGTCATCACCTTTATAAATGTCACCATAGAGTTTTTTAAAAGTTTTTTCTTTAACGATCGATTGGAATTCGTCCCAGTTGTAATCAATCTCCTGGCGTACATTTTTTAAAGGTTGTGTATCTGGTTGCCATAGACCGCCGCCCACAAAGCTGTTGCCTGGTTCGCAGTGAAAATAATAACCGGCAAAGCCAGATTTTTTTCCGCCTCTTACAACAAAAGCAGCAAGGTGGTTTTTATAAGGTTGTTTGTTTTTCGAAAATCGAACGTCGCGGTTAATGCGAAACATGCATTCTTTCGACGTCATGCCTGTTATCGTTGTGTCGGTCTTTTGCAGCGCATCAATGGCCAATTGTATGAAATTAGAAAAGTCAATTCTGGCAGCTTCGTATTGTGCCCGGTGTGCATCAAACCAGGGCTTGTTATTGTTCTTTTTTAATTGCGTGAGAAATTTTAGTGTTTGAGGCTCTAACATGAAATGAAGATAAACAATTCTATGCCGCATCATTAATCAGCACAGTGCTAAGGATCGGGTTGCCATAATTAAAAACAGGTTTGTACAAAAGGATTTAGCACATAATCAACTATAACTTGTTAGCTCAAATTCTTGCCCAGTTTTCGCCACTTTTGATTCTGTACATGGTCATTTCGCTAACATCATATTTATCGGCGAGTTGTTTAATCGTGAGCCTTCTGTTTTTATTATTGAGTTGGTCTTTTATTTTCTTTACCTGGATGGCTGTAAGTTTCAATCCTACTTCACGTGTAGCCTGCTTTTTCTTGTATGCGATTTTGGCAGGGCTGTGCTGCTGGTGTTCAATCATTTCATTCAAGGTGGCCCACGATAAATTTTTTACAGAGTTGTCGAGCTTGTCGTGGTTTTTATGAATAACAAACCTGTGTTTGGTTGACGGCCGTTTTAAAAACAGTTTAGCGATTTCGCGATGAATGTACAAGGTGCCTTTGTGGTCGGGCCTGTGCAGGTTAAGCGTTCGATAGCCGGTTGTTAAAGAACCGTTCAGTAACTTGCCATCTTTCACTATATCTTCTTTATAGCTGGCAATGCGGCCTGCAGAGGATAAGGCATAATGATTGCGCAAATCCCTGCTTCCTTTAAACGTCAATGGCTTCCATACTTCACCCGGTAACTTCTTAATCATAATTTTTATTTTTATCGGCTATGCTTATAACGGCTTGCCATAGTGGTAAATAATGACATGAAAATTTTATGCCGCAACTTCTTCTTCCTGAAAAGAAGTCAAACAGATGAAGACGAATTTGCCTTTAGCAAAACCTGGAAAGGCCTTTCCCGCTATTTATAGAACTAAAGAAAAACAAATGTTGCACTCCATTAAATCCCCGGAGTTCGGGCGGGCAACATTTTTAGGAACTGATCTTCTGATAATATTTTAATACTGCTGATTTTTTTTGCTTTTTCCAACTTACTGCCGGCATCTTCTCCAACAATCAGGTAGCTGAGTTTGCTGCTTACTCCAGATACGATTTTGCCACCATTTTGTTCAACCATTTCTTCAGCTTCACTGCGCTTTAGTTTGGACAACGTGCCTGTGAAAAGAAAAGTTTGTCCTTGCAGGTTTCCGCCGTCGGCATAATCCTTCTTCTCATTTTTTAAGGAAAGCCCCAGCGCCTCAAGCGCATTGATCATTTCAATATTATCGTTATTGCTGAAAAATTGCACCACGCTGCCTGCCACTTTTGGTCCCACATCTTCTAAGTTTTGAAGCGCCTCTTCATTGAAGTTTTTAAGGTCCAGCAAATGGTCTACCGCATGTGCCAGTGTTTTAGCCATGGTTTCTCCTACGTAGCGAATACCCAGAGCGTAGATCAGGCGGTGCAGCGGCTGCTTCTTTGAATTATCAATAGCTGTTTTTAAATTATCTATTGATTTTTTTCCAAAGCCTTCCAACTGGCCGATGGCTTCATAATCCAATTGATAAATTTGGGGAATGGAAGTGAGCAGGCCAAGCGTGTAAAATTTTTCAATAATGGCTGCGCCCAATCCTCGTATATCCATGGCATCTTTGCTGGCAAAGTGCATCAGCTTTTCAAGCACCTGGGCGGGGCAGGTAATGTTTACACAGCGCCAGGCAGCTTCATCGGCGGTTTTATACAAAACATCGCTGCAGGAGGGACAGTGTGTTGGAAATTTGATGGGCTGTTCAGCACCAGTTCTCAGTTCGGTTAACGGCTTAACGATATAGGGGATTACATCTCCGGCTCTTTCAACTAAAACTGTATCGCCTATGCGAATATCTTTTTCACGGATGACATCTTCGTTAAATAAGGAAACAGAGCTTACAGTAACGCCCCCAATAGGCACAGGTTCTATCTTGGCCACAGGGCCGATGTTTCCCGTTCTGCCCACCTGGTATTCTACCCGAAGCAATTTGCTGGTGGCCTGTCTTGCTTTGAATTTATAAGCAATGGCCCAGCGTGGATGGTGCGTTGTCATGCCCATCCGGTCCTGCAGTTGAAAATCATTTACCTTAATCACCATGCCGTCGATTTCATAAGGCAGGTCATCGCGATGTACTTCAAACTCGTTGCAATAGTCAATTACCGCCTGTATGCCTTTTACCACATTTTTTTCTTTGTTTGGACTTCTGAAGCCCAGCTCCCACAACATTTCCAGGGTTTGCGAATGCGTGTGCAGATCCGCGGCGCCATCGTTCAATGTGTAATAGCTTACATGATATACGAAAGCTTCCAGGTTCCTGCGCCTGGCCTCTACCGGATCTTTAATTCTCAATGTGCCTGAGGCTGCATTACGCGGATTTGCCAAAGGCGCCAGTCCCTGTTCAGCTAAGGCTTCGTTGAATTTTTTAAAATTGTTTTTGTTGATCAGCACTTCGCCTCTTATTTCCACGGTTTGTAAACCATAGTTCGAAAACCTGGCTGAAAGTGGAATGGTTCTGATCTGTTTAATATTAGGTGTAACGTCGTCGCCCTGCACGCCATCGCCACGGGTGGCGCCGCGTACCAGTTGATCATCTTCATAAATCAATGAAATGCTGGCTCCGTCAAATTTGGGTTCGATGCAATATTCAATTTCAGCCAGCCCGGTAAGCTCTTTTGCCTTCCTGTCAAAATCAATAAGATCAGCACTGTCATAGGAGTTGTCAAGAGAGAGCATCGGCACCAAATGTTGCACGGTTGGGAAATCTTTGGTTAAACCTTTTGCAACCCTTTGCGTGGGAGAATCGGGAGTGATCAGATCCGGGTTCTCTTTTTCCATTGCTTCCAACTGCTTGTACAGTGTATCATACTCAAAATCCGAGATCAGCGGATCGCTTTGAACATAATAGCGATGTTCGTGAAAACGCAGCACTTCTCTCAACTGTTCAATATCCTTTGTGGTAATGATATGATCATTAGCCTTTTTTAAAAGTTCAAATGTTTTGTCCTGTAGTTGTTTGGTTGAATGGGAGGTCATAGCGGGTGTAAAAATACAAGAGTGCATTACACGAATTGCCGGCTAAGAGGTAAAAAGAGAAAGAAGCCGTCAGCAGGGCCTGTCTTTTTCTTTAATTTCCCAATTCAAAAAATAATGTGTTTTAAGTACATATTATTATCTTTAACCCGAAACACTTGCTATGAAGAGACTGCTGCTCATAAGTATAGGCATTGTTACAGGCCTAATGGCTCATACTCAACTGCTTTCGTGGACGCCTTTATTTCCAAAAGAAAATGATGCTGCACAAAGTTTAGTGATCACCCTTGATGCAACAAAGGGTAATGCCGGGTTATTGAATTATACACCAACGGGAGATGTATATGTGCATACAGGTGTTATTACGAACTTGAGTGCAAGTTCATCTGACTGGAAACATGTGAAGTTCAGCCAGGATTTTAATCAGCCTAATGCCGCTTTACAGGCAAATTATCTTGGTAATAATAAGTGGCAGTTTACTATTACTGGCAGTTTAAGAAGTTATTATGGAGTAACTGACGCATCGGAAACCATTCAAAAGATCGCTATTCTTTTTCGCAATGGCAACGGTTCAAAAAAGCAGGCCAATACTGACAATAGCGACATGTACATTCCCATCTATTCCGCCAACCTCGCTGTACGAATTGATCAACCGCCAACCCAGCCCAAGTATACGCCAGTGGCTGAGCCGCAGTCATGGACCATTGGAACTAGTTTTTCTGTTAGAGCAAACGCCAGTCAACCTTCTTCATTGAAACTATACCATAACGGAAGTGTTATTGCCACTGCGGCCAACGCAACAACTATCACAGGCAGTACAACGGTAACAGCGGTGGGCAATCAGCAATTGGTAGCAGAAGCCAATGATGGTACTGCGGTTAAATATGATACGCTAAATGTTTTTGTTTCCGGCGGCGGCTCACCGGTAGCCGAGTTACCGGCGGGAGCCAAAGATGGTATTAATTATGAACCAGGTGATACATCTGTGACATTAGTTCTCAGGGCACCCGGGAAAAACATCGTAACGGTTATTGGCGATTTTAATAACTGGACACCTGACGCCAATTCAATCATGAACAAAACTTCGGATGGTAAATTTTTCTGGCTGCGGATTCATCCTTTAGCGCCTGGGCAGGAATATGCTTATCAATATTTGGTAGATGGTAATTTAAAAATTGCTGATCCTTACACTGAAAAAATTTTAGATCCGGCTAATGACCAATATATTTCTTCCTCAACTTATCCTAATTTAAAATCTTATCCCGCTGGTCAAACAGGCATTGTAAGTTTATTGCAAACAGCAGCCCCGGCATATAATTGGAAGGTTGGCAATTTTAACCGCCCTGATAAAAAAAGCCTCGTGATTTACGAACTTTTGGCAAGAGATTTTGTGGCAGCACACGATTGGAAAACCATTCGCGACAGCCTGAATTATTTAAAAAACCTTGGGGTTAATGCTATTGAAGTAATGCCCTTTAACGAATTTGAAGGCAATAGCAGCTGGGGTTATAATCCTGATTTTTATTTTGCTCCTGATAAATATTACGGTACAAAAAATTCACTGAAAGAATTTATTGATTCCTGTCACAGCAAAGGCATAGCGGTGATCATGGACATTGTATTGAATCATACTTACGGCCCATCGCCAATGGCGCAGCTATATTGGGATGCTGCTAACAACCGCCCGGCAGCTAATAATCCCTGGTACAATCCGGTGCAGCCCCATGCGTTTGGCTTTGGCGATGATTTTAACCACGAAAGTCCAGACACCAAATATTTTTTCAACCGTGTGTTGCAGCACTGGCTGGACGAGTATAAGATTGATGGCTATCGCTTTGATTTTTCGAAAGGATTGACGCAGAAACCATCTACCAGCGATGCTACGTTTTCGGCTTACGATGCCAGCCGTATTGCTATTATAAATGGCTATGCCAATACTATTAAAACAGTTAGTCCCACGGCATATGTTATATTGGAACATTTTGCTGATAATACCGAAGAAAAAGAACTATCGGACGATGGACTGATGCTTTGGGCCAACGTGTGGACACAATACCAGGAAGCTTCAATGGGTTGGCTGCAAAATTCCAATTTCGAAGCAGGCATTTATAAAACGAGGAACTGGACCAACCCGCATTTGGTGACTTTTATGGAAAGCCACGATGAAGAACGCATCACTTATAAGAATATCAAATACGGCAATTCTTCTGCGTCCTATAACGTAAAAGATACTGCAACGGCGCTGAAACGAATGGAATTAAATGCCGCTTTTTTATTCACCATTCCCGGCCCTAAAATGATTTGGCAGTTTGGCGAGTTGGGATACGATTATTCCCGTTGTTACCTGTCATCTAATGGAGAAGGGGGCGATTGCGACCACAAGCTGGATGCCAAGCCCATTCGTTGGGATTATTTGAACG
>JBQCHB010000318.1:0-4319 GCA_051955075.1 Flavisolibacter sp. | reverse complement strand
AATTTCAGCAACGGTTGCTCTTTGTGAAATCCATTTTTTGGCAAGTCGGATTATATCAATCATGCCCTTATTGGGATGGAATTCAGAATTGTAGGTCACATTATAAGGGAGGTTATAGGCATTCTGCATTTCATATCTCTTTTTATCAACCAGAAAATCATCCCATTCGTCATCTCCGAAAACATTATCTGCACAAAACCAATTGTAATATGCTTCTTGAAAATAGGTTAGGTTTTTGATTCTTGCTTCGGTATCAATTATATACTTTTTCCTTTCATCATTATTGCAATGTTTTAGAAGTTGGATGCGCTCAAGGACTCTTTTTTGCGTAATGACTTCGGCATGTGTTACAGATAAGATTTGGGAAATTGCCTTGTCAATTTCATTTGGCTTTACAGTTGCTGATATTTTATCAGCCAGTATAGGGGAAAGAGAATAGACCTCTTCAAAGGTGGTGTCCAGCCAGATAGGTAAAATTATTTTGTTACTTGTAAGAATCTCCTTACTTATAAGTCCGTTCAGTTCTTTTTTTGTCCAATCCTTTTTTAAAAAGGTCTTACTAATTATTACAATTCCAAAATTGCTTCTTTTGATGCCATTCGATATTTCTTCGAATAAAGAATCGCCTAATTTAAGAGTGAACTCGTCGTACCATACTTTAAATCCCAGGCTAATTAACTCCTGTGCCAAAGGCCTGACAAAAGACTCCTTATCTTCCGAAGCATGGCTAATAAAGAAATCGTATTCTTTGGGCTTGTATTCCATATAACTATAATTGTAAAGCTTTGAGCTTGCTATTAAATAGCAATGGTAATCGTAACTATCAAAATAAAAATCTTTTTTTAGGGCATTAACACGTTCTTCATGGCCATAAGTTGTGTACCTCTCTTCCTCTCAAATCGGTAAAGAGTCTACCGTAGGTAAAATTAAATAGGATGTTAGTCAATTAAGTATTGCCTGAAAGGGAATTCAAAAAGAAATTCACACATTCTTGGGTATGCTGGTCCCAGGTACCTTTCTTGGCATTTTGTAAAAAAGCAACAAAATGGTTCCAATAGCCCTCCGGCAGTAAAATATCCTTCTTGCTCAGATCAATAGACGACGGCTTTTTATCCTCATCTATCCTTAAAAAATAGATTTTCAGTAGGAAAGAACTGAATTTCGGCGTTTGAAGATATTCGTCTAGTGCTTTCTTGTGCTCATTCGGAACATATTTCGCAGTGGCGTATATAAACAACCTTCCAACAAAAGGCCAATCTCCTCGGACCGCATTCCAAAAATAAGACGGCCATTGTTTTTCTATATGACGTTCGAAAGCCTTTCTCAATTGCGGTAAGGCAATATCTACCTGGTCTTTTACAAGCTCTCTCAGTTCCCTGTCCCGCCTCTTATCTTCATCAAAAAGAATGATGAAATAGTTGAACACAAACCGCATGGGCTGTGTTTCATTTTCCTTGAGCGCAAGATTTTCAATAGCTGCCTTGGCTGCTTCAAATTTATTTGTAATGGAATGGGCTACGTTAAAATAGCAATGCCATAGATATTCGTCCAGTTCATTCGTAATTTCATTTCCATTATGGTCCCAAAATTTAAGAAACGTTTCAAGTATATATGTGTCAGCAACTGTATAAAATTTTTGGAGGTCGCTATCAGATAAACGTTTTAATAAACTTTTGATCTTTCCAGCTTGTATTGCATCACGAAGAATCTGTTCCCGGTTTAACCCAATTGACAGAAATTGTGTTAATGTATCCTGGCTTACGTCCTTTGATGAAATATAAAGCGTGTAGTATCTTTTAAAGTATTCAGGGTCGTAAAGATTTTTCGAGTTTAACGAGCCCCTCATTAGCTGGGTTATCGATCCCTTTTTAATAAATAAATACTCTAATAAACTCTTGGTAGTTACGTTCAAATATTCGTTTATTGTTGTTTGATCGAACGAACTGGATTGCCATATGGCTTTGCGTTGTATGATCAGAAAATCGTTGTATATTTTTTGGTAAGCACTATAGTCAAAAACCTTGATCGCCTCCAACACCAGAAAGTCTATAAGATTTATCTCATTTACAATATTGGGTAAACTAAAAAGTAAACTATTCATGTATCGCTTCACATCTCTTAGCGTTCTGAAATATTCTTTTAACCCGTAAAACTTCCACACTTTAATAATATCATCTTCTTTAAATGGAAGTTGCAGCGATGCCATTAGCTGATTGATTTCACTTGTAAAAACGCTTTCCATGCTCTCATCAGTGATTTCGGGAACAGTAAAGTCAACCTGGATAATTTTTTCCAGATAGGCTTCTCCCTTCTGGTTGAATGAGTCATTTAGGGCCTCTGTTACAACAGCTTTATCATAAGCAATAATGAAGCAAGTGTTGAAAAAGTTCACATTTAGCTTTATCACTTTGAAAATAGTGGCGATTTCCTGATGATTAAGTCTGTCAAGATCATCCAAAAGAATGAACAGTTTAATACCTTTTTCTTCGATTAAATTATCAGCTTGTGTTTTTACTTCGATTATAGAATGAACGGAAGACTGGTTCGTGTAATCTTCAACCGCGTCCACTATTTTTTCCGCGACGGGATGAACATGTTTTACAAACTTTAGATAGTTCAGGTATTTCAAATAAGATCTGAATTTGTCATTCTTCTCTTCAATGTTTTTTCTCCAATGTATCGATTGTAATTCTTTGATCAGTACCTCCAAAAAGTTTCTTTCCAATTCTTCATGATCAATGGTGTTATTGGCCCAGGGATTAAAATGAATGATCTTGTATTTTTCAATATCGTCTTGATAAAAGTCATTTAATTCTTTTTCAAGAAAGGAAAGTAGTGTAGACTTACCTGAGCCCCAAGGGCCGTTAATTCCCACAACAAAACTTTCATTGTGGGCTGAAAATGCCTTGGTAAGACTGTTTACTATTTGTTTTGCAAATTTTTTCCTTCCTAGCAGGTCTTCATTTGCAACGCTGTCGGCGGATATAACGGACATATGTTTATCAATATTCGGGTTTGTTTATAAAGGGTTGACAATTTACAGGTTTCTATTGTCCGTAAAATGTTTGCATAATAAATTCTAAATTTTATATTGCGGAATGCAATTACTGTAGTTATGGAAACTGTTGCCATCCCCAGCGAGCTGGAAATAGAAATTTTCCGTCTGCAAAAAGCGGCAGTTATATTTCGTGCTGTTAATAACAAGGTTCGCTTGGAAATCTTTTTTCTGCTTCACGCCAATAAAAAAATGATGGTTAAATCTCTCTATGAGAAATTGCAGTTAGATTAACCCGCAACCTCCCAGCACCTGGCCATTTTAAGAAAAGCACGTTTTGTAAATGCAGCAAGAGAAGGAAGGAATATTTATTACTCCACTAATTATAAACGGCTTAAAGAATTGAATATATCTGCAAAACAACTTTTGAAGAATTTGTAGAAAAGAAGATTTATGCTATTATCAGTTACCTACGTTTAGAGGAATCCGGTATAAGGCTTAGTTTTAAGTTTAATGGTCCAACGACCTGTTGGACTATTAAAAAGGTAAAACAAATTCCAATATATTAGGCGTGGAAAGTAAAACCTTTTATTACGATATGTCAATGTTCAAACTACAGTTTTGAAACAAGTTGGTTTTGAAAATGAATGGGATATGCTTAAATTGTTTCGCATATGGAAGAGAACATAAGTAATCAAAACCAAGAAGAAAATAGCAACTCAGAAAACCCAAACGCTGATAAGGAACAGGCAAACTCCAACGACTTAAAGGCGTCCACACAATCTGCGGAAAGGAATGATGCTACAACAAAAAAGGAAAACACACAAGTTTTCTGGGGAAGTGTTGATGAGTACCTATACAATACTGGTATTAACAATTTATCGAAATACCTAGCCTCAGATGCCAATAGATACCTGAAGGCGCAGGTTTTTGATAATGATATTCTATTAAACAACAATTTTCGTCTTCGGGATTCAACCCTCGATAATCAATTAAAGTTGGCGGATGAAATCAACGAACTGAGACGAAAACTGAAGAAGTCGGCTGAGGAGCTTAAAAATACCCAAGCTGACAGAGAGAACAAGATTGCAGAATTTGAAAAGCTTACAAACGAACTAACTGCAAAGGAAAAAACAAATCACATTCTAACAAGGATATCGGAGGAAGGACGTAAAAAGTTGTTAGATTCGGAAGAATTTAAAGGGTTATTTAAAAATTCAAATAAATGTGATACTGTAGTCGTTTCGATCGATATCAGACGTTCTACTGAATTAATGCTGAAGGCTCGAACACCAGAGCTGTTTTCTAAGTTCATTACTGAACT
>JBQCHB010000317.1:0-8494 GCA_051955075.1 Flavisolibacter sp. | reverse complement strand
AAGTGGAACGGGAAGCTTTGTAGGCAACGTTTACACACCAAGTGCAGCAGATATTGCAGCAGGCAGTGTTACGCTTACCTATACTACCAATGACCCAACAGGCCCATGTCCTGCAGTACATGATGCGATGATATTGACGATAGGAAGCTCTCCTGTTCCAACGCTTAGTATTACTCCACCAACTTGTGCATCCGCAAATGGGACTGTAACAGTAACGAGTCCTTTGGGTGCAAACTTTGAGTATAGCAATAATGGAGGACAGTTCCAATCCAGTCCTGTCTTTACTGTTGCGGCAGGCGCTAATTATAGCATTGTAGCTAGAAATAAAACTACAAACTGTGTATCTGTGCCTGTAACCGGAACAATGGGAGCGCAACCACCATGCGCCACTTATTGTTCTTATACGCAAGGCTTCTGGGGCAATAAGAATGGTGCTAAACTGTTGCCTGGCTTATTGACGACTTCAATGACGATAGGTCGTCCAGGGCATTCTATTTACATCCCTGCAGGCAATACAAGTGCTACTAAAATCAACAAGGTAATGCCGGGTGGTAGTACACCTACGGTCTTAAGAGCAGGAGATTGTAATATTAATACATCATGCTTTAATGCTTATCTGGCAAAAGGAAAGATCAACAATGTTTTGTTATCCCAAACCATTACATTAAGCCTTAATGTAAGATTGGCAAACAATCCATTGAACTCTTTCTCCATTCAATCAGGCTGCATTATAACAACAGGCGGTTCTTTCCAAATGAATCAAAAGGTTGTTGATTATCTTACCTATAATGGAGCTACAGCCACAGTTGCAGACTTGCTCAGCCTTGCCAATGATTTATTGGGAGCCGCATTGAAACCTGGTGATAATCTGGGTACGCAAGCAAATCCACGCATCGTTCCATCTTATAGTGATGTGACGAATGCCATTGATGCTATTAATAATGCCTTTGATGGATGTCGTGGATTTAATGGTTACCAAACCTGCGTAACTGATTTGGTAACAACTACCACACTTACCAGGATAAGCACAAGAATAGCAGATGCAGATATTGCCAACCAGGTGAAAGTGAGAGCCAATCCAAATCCTTTCAATGACGTTGTAAGATTTACCATTAAATCTACTTTGTCAGGACAAGGATCTTTGGAAGTTTTCAACACACTGGGTCAAAAAATGCAGACGGTTTATCAGGGTTACGTTCGTGCAGGCAATGAACAGTCAATTGAGTACCGGGTACCTTTGGCAAGCAGGCAAAACCTGATCTATGTCTTCACAATTAATGGCCAAAAAGTGACAGGCAAACTGTTGAATGTAAGAGAATGATAATTAAGAACCTGAACTTTAAAGATGCCCCTCGGGGCATCTTTTTTTGTTCTTGCAATACCAACTTGTTTTCTGTAAGGTCTTTGTTCATAATATCCAAAACATTTATAAGCTTTTAAACTTGCAAACAATAGCCTTGGTTGAACATTTATTTTGATAATAAAGAAAAACTCCAGCTCTTTAAAGAGCAACCGGTAAAGATTGTTTTTGTGGAGTTGACACCATTTTTGTCAAAGCAAAAGGAAGAATAGCTATAGAAAATAGGTCCCAAGCCAGTTTATTACTGCCTGTTCTACCGTTGTTGCCGGTAGACATGGTACCCTTATAGCTTATCGCACCGCCTTGACTTATCTTCGATGCCAGTACGATTTGTAATGAATTAAAAAGCAAAAATTTAAATAGATGTATGAAACGCAGTCCTTAACCCGGATAGAAGCTAACTACAACAGACATAAATTTTCAGTTCGGTGCAAACAGGAGGGGAATACCGGGACTTTACAACAATTGATACCTGGAAACCGCTTACGATGAAGATCTGCAAATACTTCTTAATAAATAAATGCCGGTAGCAAAAAGGCAAAGGTGTTCGTCAGAAAAATAAAAGTTCTCCTCGAAAGGCAAGTTATTCAGGGATTATAATAAAGAACCCGCATTCACTGCGGGTTCTTTCGTGAAAGCTTTTGAAAGCGCAATTATAACTTTATAGTGTACAAACTTGATGTGATGGAGGAAAGGAAATTATAATCTATCCAGATATATCCCTGGTCTCCCCAACTGGTGCCCCATTGATTAATGGCACGATAAGCCTTTTTGCTGTCATCATAACCACAAATTGTTATAGCATGAGGTCCGTATATAGTAGAAGAATAAGAACTCCAAATATAACCAGGTCCTGCATTATAAAAATTAGCGTCCGCGGTAAAAGTACAGGCTAAAGGATGTCCGGAAGAAAGAAGCGTTTTAATAGCAGTTTGATCATTTGATAAAACCTGGGAATATGAAGTGATCTTATAGTTAGCAGCTTCTGTAGTTTGAGCCGATGTTGGCAATAAGGAACAATCGGTACTCGTGTAAGGCATGGATTGCCAGGTGCAGGCTCCTTTACTATAGATAAAATTCAGCGTATTGATAAGAGAAGAGCCGCTTGAACAACTTGTACTGGCTTTAGTTTGATTATATACAAACTCCGGGCTGAAGACATTTGTCGACAAATTATAGCTGCTCGCTCCGGTTTTCTTGTATTGCTCTGCAGAACGCATATAATAAACAACGGCGAATGTTACACAACTTCCTTCACTGCCTTGGTAGCCAACGGCAGGCATTGGTATTTGATAGCTTGATGGTACTGTAGTAGTGGGCGGTGGCGTCACTACAATAACGGTATTTTTTGCAACAGTAATGCTGGCTGACTTGGTATTACCCGCTGCATCTTTTGCCGTGGCAGTAATTGTATGGTTACCATCTGCTATTGTGCCGGTATTCCAGGCATAAGTGTAAGGGCTAGCAGTAAGTGTGGCCAACGTTTTTCCATCAACAACAATAGCTACAGAAGTTACCCCAACATTATCTGAAGCACTTGCCTGAATAGAAACAGTACCCGAAACAGTAGCTCCGTTTGCCGGTGAAGTAATGCTAACTGAAGGTGCCGTGATATCTCCTTTGGTACTTGGCTTTACTGGTTTCCCTTTTGCATTAGTCATAATAGATTGGCTAAGATCAAATTGGGCGGCGGCAAAATCAGAGGACATGATCAGCGGAACCTTTCTCATTTGGTCAGGATCGTCCTGAACTGCTCCAAAATTCTTAATATACTGAGCTTTTTCAGTTGTTTGCTCTTGATTGGCAGCCTCTTTTTGACAGCTTATCCATAGCATAGACATACCTGCTATTGCCAGGAGGAATTGGATTTTGTTGTTTTTCATGCTTGCATAGTTTAATTAAGTGATGAATAGAAAGGTTAATTATTTATAGTTATAACGATCTGGCTCAACAGGTTGCACCATTGACCCTGGTTTCCGAATCTATTATAGTATAGAATGCAGACTAAGCAACTCCTGCGCGAACAAAGAATTTTAAGGAAATAAGTATGTTTTTCCGGCTTAAACTCAATGTTTTTCTAAGAAAATAGATATTGGTTTCAGGGTCTGTAACAAAAATAGCGGGTACCAAAAAGTCTTCAAAGTCAAAAATACTTGATCACAATAGACAAAACACACAGGTAAAACTACGGCATCCTCAGCGGGCCATGCACAGCCAAAACTGTGCCGTTAAGCTCATTTTATGGAGGGATTTTTTTCTTGAAAAACTAAGTACTTAGTTTTCAGCCGATTGTTTTTTTCGTATAAACATCAGTGTGAACGAGTTAATTTACTACGGGTATCCGTAGAGATGAAAAATCAAAAAAATAATTTGATTAAAATCAATCTATTTCTTTCCATATAAAAGTGCTCAAACCATGATAAACAGTGCGTTCCCATTGTGCATATTTTTCCAGGACCACTGGCTCGCTTTTTTAGAAATTGTAGGTAATGGTACAATCGAACTACACAATTATAAACCTGGAAAACTGGCAACAGTTTAAGGACTGCATCAAAGAATTTGGCGAGAATTGGGCTTTTCGCGGACAGGCGCGTGCCGGCTGGGGATTGAGTAACGCCATAGAAAGAACCAGCTTTATAAAGTATTATCCAGGAATTGAGGCAGATTTTGTTGCTGAATTTCAAAGAGGTGCCCGCAATTATTTAACTAAAGATGAAGCTCCCGTCCGGCTTATTGAGTGGCTGGCGTTAATGCAGCATCATGGCGCACCCACACGTTTGCTCGACCTTACAAAATCTCCTTTCATCGCAGCGTATTTTGCCTTTGAGCGTTGCTTAATTAATGAAGGTCATTGTGTAAGCATTTGGTGTCTCAATATCAACCATTTAAAAAATAAGGCACTTGAAATTTTATCTGAAAGCTTTGAGGAAGCATTGCAGCAAAACAAAAACCTCATCAATGAAGCCTTATTTGAAAAAATATTTTACAAAAACAATCAACAGTTAGTGTTTCCGATTGAGCCTTTTAGTATGAACCGGCGTTATTCGTTGCAGCAGTCTGTTTTTGTAAGTACTGGTACATCACAACAACCATTTATGGATCAATTGCAGTTTTTGGGAAATGATATAACTAAAGCTGTTGTAAAAATAGAGCTGCCGGGTTTGTATAAAGATGAAGTGCTTAGGGAGTTACTGCAAATGAACTTACACAGGGCAAGTTTGTTCCCTGATTTAGATGGTTATGCACTTTCTTTAAAATTGCGCTACGATAGTATGAAAACGCCTGAAGAACTAAAGCAGGATGCAAATCAAAAGCGGAATGACAACAATTATAACTTTATCCCCTGAATTGATATGTGTTAAGAGCAGCTAAGTGATTCTACTAAAAATCATTTCTTTTCAATGTTTTTTATAGTGCAGCATTGACTGGGCGGTTGACATTTTTAGAGTTTATAACTAAGTTTGTGAGACTGTAATTAACAGTGCATTTTAAAACCTGAACAAAAAATTGAAGTCCAATAATTCTAAAATCCTGATGAAAATGAATAACTGTTTACACAACCTGTTTACCTATTTCGATAATGTTTTACATCCCGCAAGCGGTTGGTCAAATAATATAGAAAAAAGAAAGAGGAAAACTTATAAGCAAGTTGATAATGGGGCACAATCATCTCCCGAAAGCTTTAATATGAGAGCTGCGGCAAAAAAGCAGGACAAACTCCGCCGTAACCCTGCACCATAAAATTCTGATGATAATTGTTTGGTAGCCGACCATTCAAAAGTATAGTTCCTGGTTCTGGATCTGCAAGCAGTAATTGTCTAAAGTAAATTTTTTAGTTAACTGTATCTTTAGGGTGCAGTTTTTTTATGGGTGTATTAAAACAAATAGCTGAATATTTATACTTGCGCAGGCCCGATCCCAACAGGCCAAAAACGAGATTTGTAAAATACATGCACGGCATTAACCGGCTAAGTATTTTGCTTTTTATTTTAGCTTTAATTATCCTTGCTGTTAAATTGATGCTTAAACGGTAAAATAAAAAGAAATAGGAAGTAACATGGAGAGAAGACCTTCATGAAATATCTTTTATTTGGTCAAAATAATCAGGAATCTTACAGAGACATTATAGGAACCTTATAGGGACTTTATAGGGATGTAAAGTACAGCTAAAGCCAGGGCCAAAGTCAGGGAGGTCTCAGCGTCAATCCACAGATCCATTAGTACAAATAATAACAGGGTTCGGCATAGAATAATGGCGATGCCATAGAACCATCAGGCGCTGGCCTCTTTTTGCAAAAAGCCTGCTATTTCCCAGGCGGCTCGTGAAGAAGCGCTTTCATCCTGTTGCAATAAGATTTTCAGGTGCCGGTAATCTTTTTCTATTCTCGCCTTTTGTTGCGGGTTGTTAAGTATGTTGTTCAACTCCTTTTTTAGATTAATAGTAGTTAGCTCGTTCTGGATAAGTTCGGTAACAACAGGTTTATCCATGATCAGGTTTACCAGTGAGATGTATTTGATCTTTATCAACCGCTTTGCAATTTGATAGGATACTGAAGACCCCTTATAACAAACTACCTGGGGTACACCAAACAAAGCGGTTTCCAAAGTTGCTGTACCCGAGGTAACTAATGCCGCCGTTGATTGTGACAGAAGATTGTAAGTCTCGTTTTTTACAGTTTGAATATCCGGGTAATCTTTTAGTATCCCATTGTAAAAGCTATCATCGAGTGAAGGTGCTTTTGCTACGATGAACTGGTATGCAGGAAAATCTTTGGCAACCGACAACATAATCGGAAGTTTGGTTGCTACTTCCTGCTTCCTGCTGCCGGGTAACAGGGCAACAATTGGTTTTGAGGATAGCGGTTTCTTAGGGGCATGTTCAGTAAAATCGTTTATTACCTGTGCCAGGGGATGGCCCACGTACTCTACTTTGTAATCCCATTTTGCAAAAAAATCTTTTTCAAATGGAAGGATCACCAGCATTTTATCAACCACTTCTTTAATGGTTTTGGTACGGCTCGCTTTCCAGGCCCACACCTGCGGTGAAATATAATAGATCACCTTAAAGCCCTGCGCCTTTGCCCATTTAGCTATGCGTAAATTAAAACCAGGATAATCTATCAGAACCAATACATCTGGTTTAAAGCTTTGGACGTCCTGCTTGCAAAATTTTAAATTATTGAGAATGGTGGGAAGGTTCTTGATTACCTCTATAAAACCCATGAATGCCAGCTCACGGTAATGCTTTACAACATGCCCCCCGGCGGCGGACATCAGGTCGCCGCCCCAGCAACGGATGTTGGCGCCAGCGTCCAGTCTTTTTAATTCTTTGATCAAATTGCCGCCGTGCAAATCACCCGATGCCTCGCCCGCAATAATGTAATACTTCATGGTTTAGTGAATGTAAGATAAGGAGCGCAAAGCTGCACATTGCTCAATAGAATTAAAAGGCATATAAGAGTGCGACGCAACGGAAGATAAATAGTAGTTCACTAAGCTCACTACAAACAAATACATTATTTATTAAAAAGCTTCAGCAGCAGCACGCCAATGCCGTAAATGAGTGTGACAGCAAAAATGCCCTTTGCTGTTTTGTCGCGGTTGGTATTGATGTAATAAGTGAACAACGCAATATTGCCCACGAGGCACCACACGCCAAAAAAAGTGATCAATTGGTTTTGCCTGAAAAATTCTTTTACAAATTCGCCAAAGCTCCAGCCCGTGAACCGGATAAAATAAATAATGACAAAAACGATCAAAGGCGTTACAAGGCCCAGGATCAATCCCATTTGCAGATTATCTTTCTTTAGAAAGAATGTTCCAGTTTTTTTCAAGTTGCTCTTTTTGTTTGTAGTGGGTTAAGTCAAATTGCACGGGTACAATACTAATATATTTATTGGCCAGGGCCCATACATCGGTGTCGGTGCCTTCATCGAAATTAACAAACTCGCCGGTAAGCCAGTAGTATTTACGGCCGTGCGGATCGTCTCTTTCAATAAAGTCTTCTTCATATTTAGCATAAGCCTGGCGGCAAACTTTCACGCCTTTTATTTCATCAATCGTAGCAATAGGAATATTTACATTCAGCACACAATGCTTATCGGGAGTAGATTTAAGCATTTCCTCCACTATCATGCGGGCATATTTCCGTGCTGCTGAGAAATCGGCTTCTAAACTATAATCCAGCAAAGAAAAACCAATGGAAGGAATGCTTTCGATGGCTGCTTCCACGGCTGCCGACATAGTGCCTGAGTAAATAACATTGATACTATGATTAGCGCCGTGGTTAATACCGCTGATGCAGATATCGGGTTTGTGATGCAGAACTTTATCAACTGCCAGCTTTACGCAATCTACCGGTGTGCCCGAGCATTGATAGGCTTCAATGCCTTCAAAAAGGTTTACTTTATGCAGGCGCAACGGAACACCAATGGTAATGGCATGCCCCATGCCTGACTGTGGTTTATCAGGTGCTACCACCACTACTTTCCCAAGATCTTTAACGGCTTCAATCAGGTTTTTTATGCCCGGTGCTGTAATTCCATCATCGTTTGTAATTAAAATAACAGGCTTCTTCTTTTCATTTTCCATTCCACAGAATTTGATAGTTAACAAAGTTGCTCACTTTTTGGCGATAACCAAAATTTGCGCCACGAAGCTATGCCTGTAATTGCATAAAGAATCTTTCTTTTGCGCCTTTCCATCTTTATGTAAATTTTTCTTTTGCATAATAAGTTTCACCGTTCAATCTAAATAAATTAGTATTTTGCGGCTAAATAAATTAGCCTTATGTCAATTGCTAATAAAAACCTGAAATACCTGAGAAAATTACGCGGATGGACGCAGGAAGAGTTTGCACAAAAGCTACGTATCAAGCGTTCTTTACTGGGGGCGTATGAAGAGGAAAGGGCCGATCCACGGATTGATATTTTAGAAGTAGTGGCAGATATGTTTAAGCTGACCCTTGATGATTTGCTTAGAAAGGATGTTAGTGACACAAAGACGAATTACATTGCCAAACGCCGTGCACAAAAAATGGCCAATGGCCGTACAGATATTCCCTTTGTTCCCGTAAAAGCTGCGGCAGGCTATTTAACAGGCTATGCCGATCCAGATTTTGTAGACGAGTTAAAC
>JBQCHB010000316.1:0-13469 GCA_051955075.1 Flavisolibacter sp. | reverse complement strand
ATGATATAAAGGTTCATCCTAATGGAGAAATATTCTTTACTACTAATACCGGAATTGTAAGAGTGAGTAGTTCAGGCAATTTTATCAGCAGCTATACTGCAACGAACACAAATGGTTTGCTTTCAGGGGCGCCGAGGAAATTTGACTTCGACAATAAAGGAAACATATGGGCTGTATACGCAGGGCGGCTGCTTAAAATACCTATTAATGGCGGGGCTTCTAAAAATTATTCTTTTACACCCGATCTTTTAAATGCCTCATCAGTGGCGGTTTTAAATTTAACAGACGCTGATACCGATATTTTATTAGCTAAAACAACAGCCAATGGTGCTATTCAAATTAAATAAAAAGATTGTTGTTTGCTTTTTGTTGTTATTGATGATACGCATCCACAGCAATGCGCAGCAAATCATCAATAATGTTGATCTTGAAAAAATGGACGCTACTTCTTTTAAAGTAAAATTCAGATTGAATAGCATTACCGATTACCGTTTCAATACAGTTACGCTAAAGATATTCAGGCGCAGGAATGGTAATGTAGACGAAGTATTTTCAAAGGACATTAATTCGGGTCCGTTAATCAAAGCAAATCAAACGTACAGTTATAGCTGGTACACTAACAGGCAAACTGTAAAGGATGGCGATGAATTGCAGGCAAAAATTATTATAGCATATAACAAACCGGCTGTTACAAAAGCAGAGCCGCCTGCTAACAAATCGCCTAAAGCTGATGCTGGCGGCAATTTAACAGTACAACTGCCGCTTAACCTTGTTGTTATATTAGATGGCGTGAAATCTTATGATGCTGACGGAAGAATTATAGCAATTAACTGGCGACAGGTTTCAGGCCCTAACACACTTAGAATTGCCTCGCCTACTTCTTATAAATCTTATGTAGTTGGCGATTTTAAACCCGGTGTATACGCTTTCGAATTATCTGTTACCGATGATAAAGGCGCCAGTGGCACCGATAGAGCCAACCTTACGGTTAAGGCTGCGCTGGTAACGAAGCAGCAAACTTCTACTGCCATTAATAAAGGCTCCATTGCTAATAATAGTGATACTATTGTGCGAAAAATAATAGCTCCATCTGCGCCGCCCAAATTAAAGGGTGGTCCTTCAAATGCTTTGATAGATGTTCTGTTGCCAGGCTTGGGACATTATTTTGTTAGTGGCGATTATTACGGCAATGACAGGAAGCCTGCTGTGTTGCTGATTACAGCGTTATATGCAGGCTCGGTTGGCGGTGCTGTTTATTATAAGCTGAGGTCCAATAGCCAGCATAATAAATACATTGACCTGGCTAATTTTAGAGAATATCAAAAAGACGACAACGGAAACATTATTGGTGTAAGAGGCGCTAACCAGGCACAGGCAACACAGTATTTAAATGATTCAAAAAATTCTCACAATAATTTTTTAATACTTACAGGTATAAGTGCCGGTATTATGGCGGCCGATGTGATCTATACTTTTATCAGGGGATCGAAAAATAAAAAACAATGGAAAAATGAATACAGTGCCCGCACTAATTTGTTTTTTTCATCTAACGGCAACAACCTTGTTGCAGGCATACGTGTAAAACTATAACTATGAAAAAAGCAATTTTAATTTGTTTCATATCCTTCATCAGCTCAAAAACGTTTTGCCAAACCGATGAAACCTTTACAGAAGAAAAATCAAGCGACTGGATAAAAATTTCTGTTCCTCCAGCTCCTGTTACGCATAGCCCTTTGCATACAAGGACAAACCGTGTAACAGCTGCGCCGGAAAAAAAAGAACCGGCTTCGCAACCGGCTACTCAGCCCAAATCGTCCGATGCGTTCAAAAAAACGAACAGCGAAGTGAAACGTTTTAAGAAAGGAAATGGAAACTAAGATTATAGGTTTTTAGCTATGCGTTGCGAGATGAATTACATCTGTTGGAATCTAATAAGATTACAAACTCAAATAATGTTGGCCTTCGGGATATTCTTTATCCAATGCATCGATAATGGTTTGCAAATGTTGCTCGTTTCCTAAAAAATCCGCGTTAGAAACATCTACATAAAGTGTTTTTAAATTGTGCTGCTTGATGTAATGCGTATAAGTTTCCTGTATGCTGAATAAATAATCATCAGGAATCCTTTGTTCGTAAGGCCTGTTGCGTTTTTTTATATTCTGCTGCAATTTGCTGACAGGAGCATGCAGGTAAATTAAAATCTCAGGCTGCAGCAATTGCTGGTACATAATTTCAAACAGGCGCTGGTATAACCTGAATTCATCTTCCGATAAATTGATCTTGGCAAAAAGCAGGCACTTGGTAAATAAATAATCGGTGATAGTAATGCTTTGGAAAAGGTCTTTTTGCTGTATGAGTTCTTTTAATTGCTTAAACCGCTCTGCCATAAAAAACAATTCCAGCGGGAAAGCATATTGCTGCGGATTTTCATAAAACTTGGGCAGAAAAGGATTGTCGGCAAACTGCTCCAACACCAGCCGGGCATTAAAATGTTTTGAGAGCAAGTGAGCTAACGTGGTTTTGCCTGCACCAATATTTCCTTCAATTGTAATAAATGTGTACTTCATCCGCAGTTTAG
Organism: Flavisolibacter sp.; assembly: GCA_051955075.1. Classification (GTDB taxonomy): domain Bacteria; phylum Bacteroidota; class Bacteroidia; order Chitinophagales; family Chitinophagaceae; genus Flavisolibacter. The sequence continues at coordinate 10,891 of JBQCHB010000316.1, read as the reverse complement.
TCATGGAAGTGAGCAAAGTAAATATTGTTCGCGGAAGTATTCAATTAATTTTATTCACCGTCAATGGGTCAGTACATGCTGACAAAAGTTGAGCAATTGTTTTTTGTAAAACCGGATGTATTTTTTCCGGAGCAATTTCATTTAACGGTTCTAAAACAAAGCGCCGGTGCTGCATTTGCGGGTGCGGAACTTTTAATCCATGCACATCAATGATCGCATCGCCGAACAGTAAAATATCAATATCAATAAGCCGCGGGCCGTATTTTATGTTTCGCTTGCGGCCTAAAGTTTCTTCAATAGTAAGTATGGTTTTTAATAATTGTTGAGGTGATAATTGTGTTTCAATTTCCAGCACTAGGTTTAAAAACGCCGCTTGGTCTTCCATGCCCCAGGCCGCTGTTTCATATACAGAAGATTGCTGAATGATCTGCCCGCACTGTTTCTCGATTTCTTTTTTTGCTTTGGTCAGATACATCATCCGGTCGCCCATGTTTCCACCTATCAGTAAATAAACTTCATTCATATTTGTTTATTCGAATGGCTTCAAATATCTTTTATTTTTGAAAACAGAATGAATTATCATGAGAAGCTTTTTTAAAATGTTCTTTGCCTCGCTGCTTTCTATTATTGTTTTTAGCCTGATACTTGTGTTTTTACTTATCGCTTTTGTAAGCCGTCTTACTGCAAAGGAAAAGCCTGAAGTGGCGGAAAAATCTGTTCTGGTTTTGGATTTAAGCAAGAAGTTTAATGAGCGGAAACAAGCAAAACCCCTTTCCTCTCTTTCAGATGAAGGTGATGATCCGGGTTTGTTTGATGTGATTCGTTTGATCAATCATGCCAAAACGGACGATAATATTTCAGGCCTTTACATAGAAGCCAACGGAAATGGGAATGGCTTTGCTTCCAGCAATGAATTGAGAAATGCATTGCTTGATTTTAAAGCAGCAAAGAAATTTATTTTGGCGCATGGCGATGTGATGTCGCAACAGGCTTATTTTGTTGCCAACACTGCAGATAAAATATATGTAAACCCGAGCGGTGCTTTCGAATGGAATGGTTTTACGGTGGCATATCCATTTTTAAAAGGCTTGTTGGAAAAGTTGGATATTAAAGCGCAAATTTTTTATGCGGGCAAATACAAAAGCGCTACTGAGATATTTCGTACCGAACAAATGACGCCTGAGAATCGGTTACAAACAACCGAATGGCTGGGCGATATGTACAATTATTTTTTAGTGCAGTCTTCAAAAATGAGAGGCGTAGACACCGCCACTTTACATGGCTTAGCTAATAATGCTTCTGTTCAAACACCACAGGATGCAGTGAACAGCAAATTGATTGATGGTGTGAAATACGACGACCAGGTAAAGGAAGAAATTAAGAGCAGGTTAAAGATCGGTAAATACGATAAGCTGAATTTTATTTCGCTGAACACTTACAACGAAGCAGTGAATTTGCGAAGAAGCGGAAGTGATAGAATTGCCGTGATCTATGCACAGGGAGATATTGTTGATGGTATGGGCAACAGTGAAAACATAGGCGGTGATAACTACCGGAAAATTATTCGCAAAGCAAGATTGGATAAGTCTGTAAAAGCTATTGTGCTTCGTGTAAATTCTGGCGGTGGCAGCGCATTGGCCAGCGAAAATATTTGGCGTGAGCTACAAGTGGCTAAGCAGGATGGAAAGCCTGTTGTTGTAAGCTTTGGCGATGTAGCTGCATCGGGTGGTTACTATATTTCCTGCGGCGCTGACAGCATTTTTGCAAGTCCTAATACCATTACAGGTTCTATTGGCGTTTTCGGCATCATTCCTAACATGCAATCTTTTTTCAAAAATAAACTGGGCATTACGTTCGACGAAGTGAATACAGCACCTTATGCCGATGCCGGCGCCATTTACCGGCCGCTGAATGAAACAGAACAAAAACTGGTGCAGGCTTCCGTTGAGCGAACCTATTTGCAGTTCAAACAAAGAGTTGCGCAGGGAAGAAAAAAAGATATAGCCTACATTGACAGTATTGCACAGGGACGAGTATGGAGTGGCGAAGATGCGCTGCGTCTTGGATTGGTTGATAAAGTAGGCAACTTACAGGCTGCTATTGACTGTGCTGCACGCATGGCTAAAATTGACAGCTATGGCCTGAAAGAATATCCTGAATCGGAAAGCTGGCTGAACGAGCTGCTGAACAGGAAAAAAGAAGAGCCTGCCGCTATGATAAGACAACAGGTAGGCGAACAAAATTATCGTGTGTACCAGCAATTGCTAAAGGTTAAGGAAATGACAGAATCACTTCAGGCAAGAATGCCTTTCGAAATAATTGTTCGTTGATAAATAGTTCATAGTTCATGGTTGATAGTTTATGGCAGGTTTCTCATGATAAACCAATATCCATCACTTGTCTTACTTTAGCGGCCTCGTTTGATGCGTCACGAAACAGAAAAGCATGCCACAGAACTATAATCAGATGACCGCCATGCTGGCCATTACAAAAGCCAGTCTTAAAGCCACTTTCCGAAGTCCGCAATCTATTTTCTTCAGTCTCTTTTTTCCTGTTGTGCTGATATGGATATTTGGTTCATTAGGCAGCAGCAATGGAACGCCATCGGTGGATGTGGCTATTGAAAAAGGTATTGATAGTACCAATAACGTTTATCAATCTTTAAGACATAACCCGGTGCTTCATTTTGTTACTGATAAAAAAAAGGACATTGAAGATGAATTGCGCAAGGGAAGAATAGCTGCTGTAATAGATGTAAAAAGAAATGCCGACAGCAATATTCATTCACCTTACATCATTCACTTGCGCACTTCGCCGGCGGGGCAAAAAGATTTTGGCTTGCTCAACTCAGCGCTGAATACAAGCATTGCTTTTTTAGATAGTGCAGCTTATCCTAGCCAGCCATCTGTTGCCACGGTTCAGCAGACTATGATGGAAGGCGGCAGAAGATACCGCATGATCGATTTCTTTTTACCGGGCATGATCGGCTTTTCATTGATTGGCGCCGCTGTTTTTGGTATTGCGTTCAGCTTTTATTCTTTAAGAGAAACGTTGGTGTTGAAAAGAATATATTCAACGCCGGTGAAAAAGCAATACATCATTTTAGGCGAAAGCCTCTCAAAGGTGATATTTCAATTAATGACAGTAGTAGTGTTGATCGGTTTTGGATATTATGTTTATCACTTCACTTTGGCCAATGGTATTTTTACATTTATTGATATGCTGCTGCTGAGCTTTTTGGCTTTACTGGTTTTTATGGGCTTCGGTTTTTTTATTACTGGCATTGCAAAAAATCAAAACGTTATTCCTATTTATGCCAACCTGTTTATGTTTCCTCAATATTTTTTATCGGGAACATTTTTTCCAAAAACTTCTTTGCCTGCTTTTTTGCAACCCATCATACAGCTTTTGCCGCTTACAGCTTTGAACGATGCTATGCGTAACGTAGCTTTTGAAGGCGCTTCGCTGGCAAGTTGCTGGCCACAAATTTTAATTTTATTGGTGTGGGGAATTTTTATTTATGCAATAACAACAAAAGTTTTCCGCTGGGAGTAGAACCTTTACAAAGCTGCGAGCCATGAGCTATGAGCTTCGAGAACGGAAACAATTTCCTAACTAAATGTCTCGCAGCTAGAAGCTCATAGCTCGTTAGTAATAAAAAAATAAATTCTAATAGTTCACCAATGCGACTGATTAAATTAGCTATCCTTAGTTTCATCTTTTTGTTTGCTGTGGTAACAGCTATTTCGTTGCTTATTCCATCGCACATCCGTATTTCGAAAGCCATCAACATTGGTGCTCCACAAGAATCCATTTTTTATTTTATTAAAGATGAAAGCAGGTGGCCGCTATGGTACCCGGCTTTTATGCAAAAAGATTCATTCCGCAAAAAACCGCAAATTGAAGTTAGTCCTAAATCAGTGTCTGATTCTGAACTTGTTTTTCAATTGCAGCAGGCAGATAAAATGCCCCTTATCAATGGTTGGAAAATTTACCATCATTCTTCCACCGACTCGCTTACACTTCAGTGGTATTCTGATTTTCATTTAAAATGGTATCCCTGGCAAAAGTTTGGAAGCTTATTTTACGAAAACACTTATGGTGTGATGATGCAGCAGGGGTTAAGCAATTTAAAAAAACTTGCAGAAAAATAATACAAGTGGCGTTCGTCTCTTTAATAAATTCGGTAAATTACCGCATAAATCGGTAAACTACCGCATCATTCATCTTCAAATTGCTATTATGAGAGAGAACTCCGCCAATCGCTTGGGGAAGTACAAGGGCATTTCCTTGCTTCTCATTTTCCAATTTTTTTCGTTGCTAATTTTTGCACAGGTACACGTTAGTGGTAAGGTAACCAACAACGAAGGCAAGGCGCTGCCTGGCATTTCGGTAACGGTTCGCAATACTACACTGGGTACTACTACGGATGCAGATGGAAATTATTCTCTGCAGGCCAATTTAAAATCCGGTACGCATGAAATTGTTTTTTCGGGTGTTGGATTTAAAGCTGTAACTCAATCCATACAAGTGGGAACAGCTGCTACTTACACTGTAAATGCTACGTTAGAAGAAGACGCTTTGAAGATGGATGAAGTAGTGGTTACAGGTACATCTCAGGGAACAACCCGAAGACAACTGGGAAGTTACATTAGCACAGTAAAAGCTGATGAATTAACCAAAGGTGCAACAGGCAACGTATTGGCCGCCTTGCAAGGAAAAACGGCAGGGGCGCAAATCATTCAGAATAGTGGCGATCCTGCTGGTGGTATTTCGGTAAGGCTGCGTGGAATAAGTTCTATTAACTCATCATCAGAGCCGTTGTATATTGTTGATGGCGTGATAGTGAACAATGCGACCAACAGGGTAACCAACACGCAAAACTCATACGATGGGAGCAATTTTGTTGGAACCATCGGTCAAAATAGAATGGTAGATATTAATCCGGCTGATATAGATCATATTGAAGTTTTAAATGGTGCTGCTGCGGCGGCTATCTATGGATCGAGGGCTAACTCTGGCGTAATTCAGATATTTACGAAAAGAGGTATGTCTGGTGCCCCACAAGTAAATGCTTCAACAAGTGTAATGATGAGCCAACTCCGTAAAAAACTAGATGTAAACATGGCCCCTATAAAGTTTGGTGGTTCTCCAGACGTTCAGACACAAGATATTCTTACACCTGCATTAACCAACACTACTCCGGTTACACGATATGACTACCAGGATTACATTTTTAGAACAGGCGTAGGAACGGATAATAATGCTTCGGTTAGCGGCGGTACTGACAAAACGAAATATTATGTTTCAGGTTCTTATTTTTTTAACCAAGGCATTATCAGGAACACAGATTTCAGAAGATTTAGTTTCAGAGCCAATTTAGAGCAAACATTGAGTAAATATTTAAGTGTTAACCTTGGTGTAAATTATATCAATAGCGCATCTAACGAAAAGCCCGATGGCAACTCCTTTTACTCACCAATGAATGCTGTAACGATCATTGGCAACTTCCACGACATCTTTACACGTGATGCATTGGGTAATATAAAAGCTGTTGGTGAGCGGGGTCGTGTAAACCCGGTTTCAGTGATTGAAGATTTTAAACAGCGGGAAGAAACCAATCGCATCATTGCCAATTTAGGAGCCAAGCTAAAACCATTTAAAGGTTTCACCCTTGATTATACTTTAGGTATAGACAATTATGGACAAAATGGAACTACGTACATGCCGCCGTTTGCCTATAATGTAAATACTGCTTTCTTTGGTGGCGGTGCAACTTTGGATCCTACTTTGAATGGTTATGCAAGTACAGGCAATGATTATTTTTTCCAGATAAATAATCAATTAGACGCAACTTACCAGTTTAATCTTACAGATAATATTGCTTCTACCACACAATTAGGATATTCAGTTCAATATGAAAAGAACCGTTATGCTCTGTTACAGGGCCGTGGCCTAAGTCCATTTGTTCAGGTAGTAAATGGTGCAAGCACTATTTTGCCTGCCACTGACGATCGTAGTGAATTGTCTATTTCTGGAGCTTATCTCCAACAAAATTTCAAATTCTACAACCGGTTCTTTCTTACAGGAGCTGTAAGAGTTGATGAGTCTTCAGTATTTGGAGTTGATGAAAGAAGGCAGAAATATTTTAAAGCCAGCGGAAGCTATATCATTTCGGATGAAAAGTTTTGGAATATGTCCAACTGGTGGAACACATTTAAGATTCGTGCTGCTTATGGCGAATCTGGAAACTTAACAGGTATCGGAGCTTATTCCAGATTCAATAACTATACTTCTAATTCTTATTTAGGCCGAATTGCTCTTGCATCAAGTTCTGGGTTAGCTAACGAACATGTAAAGCCTGAAAAGCAGAAAGAATTAGAAATTGGAACAGACATGTCTTTTTTGAAGGATAGGATCGGGCTTCAGTTTAACTGGTATCGCAAACGTGTTGAAGATTTATTGATTAGCCGCGTTGTAGCGCCTACCACCGGCTTTAGTTCTCTACTTGATAATTTCGGCTCTTTAGAAAACAAAGGGATCGAAGTTGTTTTAAACGTGTCTCCAGTTAAAAATAATAACGTTCAGTGGGATATTACGGGCATATTCAACCGTAATCGTAATAAAGTATTAGATATTGGCCAGGCGTTAACGTTATTAAGCACTAACGGTGGTGCACCAATTGCTTTGTTGCAAGGCTATCCTGTTGGAGTTTTTTATGGAACTTTCTTCGCTGTAGATGCAAACGGCAACCAGGTAAAGAACTCTGTCGGTTTCCCTCAAATCGAAAAGGGCACACAAAACAGTGCTTTTAGCTACGCTCCTCAACGTGATGGTAACGGCTTGCCTACAGGCACTACTTTACGCAAGGTGATAGGCGATCCGAATCCTGATTACACTGCATCTTTAGTTAACGAAGTATCATTTAAAAAATTCAATGTAAGAGTTCAGTTAGATGCGGTTCAGAATGTTGATGTTTTCAATGCTGATTTTAGAACAAGGCAAGGCGTTGGAAATGGAAAAGTAGCAGAACAGGAAGATTTAGGTCTTGTGCCTCGTGGATACGTAAACAGTGTTTATCAAATTGAGCAATGGAGGGTTGACGATGGATCCTTTGTAAAGTTGCGTGAAGTTTCAATTGGCTATTCATTTGGTTCTTTCAAATTCTTCAGGGATTTGTCTGTAAACCTTAGCGGCCGCAATTTGATTTCATGGGATAACTACAGGGGGTATGATCCGGAAGTAAATGCAGGCGGACAAAGTACTATTTTAAGAGGAATTGACTTTGGAGCGGTGCCTGTTCCACGCATTTATAAGTTAGGCATTGCTGCAAAGTTTTAATTTTTAAACTCATTATCATGAACAAGAAATTATTTAAAATATTATTTTTTGCATTTGCAGTTATTGTAACGGTAATGCAAACTTCCTGCAAGAAAAATTATACTAACCCAAATGCCGCAACTGGACAAGAAGTCTTTAGCTCTCCACAAGGTCTTACAGGTGTTGCTGTTGGTTTACAAAGGGTTTACACGGCAGGAAGAGCAAGTTCTTTATATAACCGCGTCAGCATGGACGGCTTGCTCACCAACCAGCTAATAGTTTTAAACCAGGGTAATACTTCAGAATATCAATTACAATTAGGGGGCGGCTCTGTAGATGGAACCAATACTATGTTAGCAGGCCTATGGACATCGAGCAATAAAATTATTTACGATGCCGATAACGTAATTAATGGAGCAGCTACACTTGGTGATAAAAGCTATGCAAGTGGATTAATTGGGTATGCAACGATTTTTAAAGCATTGGCTTTGGGCGACCTTTCTATGTTTTGGGAAAAAGTTCCGGCTGGCATTGGAGACAAAGTAAGCTTTGTTGACCGGGCACAGGGCTTTACTACAGCCATTTCCGCTATTGATAATGCTCTCTCTTCTATTGCTGCTGCGCCTATCTCTGCGGCATTTTTATCAAATATTCCAGCAGGCATTGATATAGTAAATACGCTGCATGCTTTAAAGGCCCGTTATTCTTTATTTATTGGCAATTATTCCCAGGCCTTAACGGAAGCTAATGCAGTTGATCTTTCACAAAAATCAACTTTCAATTTTACTACAGTAAATCTGAACCCTATTTTTGAAACAGCAACTTCAACAAACAACGTGTATGCGCCAGGCGACTTGAACATGGGGCTTCCTGCTGCCTTACAGCCTGACGCAGGCGATAAAAGAGTTCCATTCTACATTTCTACTAATGCAGCTGCACCCATTTACAGGGTTAATGGATTTGGAGCTGCGTCTACAACTCCATGGCCTGTTTATTTGCCCGGGGAAATTACACTTATAAAAGCTGAGGCGTATGCCCGTCAATCTACGCCTGATTTAACCAGTGCCTTGGCTGAGTTGAATAAAGTAGTGACCAAAACACCTGCCAGTGATCCCTTTGGCGTCGGGGCTGACCTTCCAGCAATCATAGGACCACTTACCCAGGCAGAGATTCTTGATTTAATTTATAAACAACGCAGTATTGAGCTATATATGTCGGGTTTAAGGCTCGAAGATATGCGCCGGTTTAACAGGTCTAACAGCGAACGGAAAAGAAACTTTCTTCCTTATCCTTTCCTTGAAAGAGATAATAATACCAATACACCACCAGATCCAGCGTTCTAAAGAAACAAAAAAGGTTGCCCATGGCAACCTTTTTTGTTTCTTTGCCATCCAAAATTTTTAAATGGCTGCAACGCTTTTCTATTCAACGTTGTCAAAGAGGCGAGACCACTGATCAATGGATTATTACACACTGGTAAAAAACTGCCTGAAAGACAAGCCTGCGGCGCAGCGGCAACTATATGAGCATTTTGCGCCTGCTATGCTTAGCGTTTGCTATCGCTACACTAAATCTATGACCGATGCCGAAGATGTGCTGCAGGAAGGTTTTGTAAAAGTGTTTTTAAATCTTAAGCAATATAAGTTCCAGGGCGAGTTGGGTGGATGGATCAGGAGAATTATGGTAACAACAGCCATTAATTATTTAAAAAGAAATGCAAGATATCAAACTGATCTCCTTTTTCCCGACGATCATTTGCATGTGGTAAGTAATGATCATCATCCTGAAGTAAAAATGCAGGCCAAAGAATTGGCAGACCTGATCAGGCAATTGCCGCCGGGTTATCAAACAATTTTTAACTTATACGCAGTGGAAGGATTTAATCATGTGGAGATCGGGAAGATTTTGGGCATACAGGAAAGCACATCACGGTCGCAGTATGCAAGAGCAAGAAATTTGCTGATACAATGGATAGAGCAAAAAAACAATGATTTTAAAAAAGCGGTTTATGCAAAATAGCTTTGAAAAACAGGTAAAGAATAAAATGGACGAACTGCAGTTCGAGCCAACAGCACCTGTTTGGCAGAACATAGAAAAGCAGATCCGTACTAAAAAGGACCGCAAAAGGTTAATACTATGGCTGCCTTTTTTATGCCTGCTTTTATGCGGCGGCACTTGGTGGTTCAGCATAGGCAATCATTCATCTGCTAACAGACCAACAACTAATAAGCCTGTCGTAAATAAGACTGCCGTTGTGAACAAGAACTCAATGCAAAATGCAACAACTCTACAACTCTCAGTTGAAACAAAAAACACAACACAGCCTATTAAGGAAAATAATATAGTACAACAAGAAATAGTAAACGATAAAATAGAACCTGCTGCAATTAAAAGGAATTATATCTTCAATAACGATTTGTCTTTATTAAAGAAGCCTTCGCCATCTGCTAAAAAAATGAACAAAGCTTCTGTTGTAGCTTCACCGAAGTTGGTTGCAAGAAATGAAAAAATAATCGCAGTCTCCGGAAAAGAGGTAAAGGAAAGTGGAGAGCTCAATCAACCGGTTAGCAAAGAAATTAATTCAAAATCTTTGTCATCCAAAAAGGGTGACTCGTCCTTACAAAAAACTATTGATAGAAAAGACAGCGCAGCAAAATATAAAGTAGCTGATGTAAAAGCTGATACTACAAATAATGCTGTTGCCACAACAAAAAAATCTCAAAAGAAGAAGTCTCCCAATTGGAACTTTGGCGTTTTGGCAAATGCAGGCACATCGGGTATTGGTAAAGGATTGGGTTCTCTCTCTTTAAATAAATCATTGGATGCAATGGCTGTCAGCAGCCCTGGAACTGCGCCTCAGAATAATAACCAAAATCCTTCGCCTGTTAAAAATGATATTTCGTTTTCAATTGGATTTGTAGCCAGGAAAAAACTCTCTGATCGTATTTCCTTTTCTACTGGATTGCAATACAACTATTATAGCTCCAACATAACAGTAGGAAAGATGCGGCAGGATTCGGCCGTGTATAACTATAGCCTTGCGCAATCTTTCAGCCGTTATTACCTCAACTCAGGGGCAAGCTTTAAAGATTATCACAACCAATATCATTTTATATCGTTGCCGGTTTCTGTTGACTGGCAGGTGTTGAAGAAAGTGCCGTTGGCACTACAAGCTGGTTTATCGCTTCAGCAGTTGATAAGCACTAACGCTTTGTTATACGATGCACAAAATAATATTTACTTCACAGATAAATCATTATTCAATAAAACACAGTTATTTTCCAACCTTGGTTTTTCTTATGCAATAATTAATAAAGAAAAAATGTCTTTGTTGATTGGTCCGCAAATGCAATATGGCATATCAAAGCTGGATAAAAATGGCTCGGCAAAACATTTGTTTTCTTTAGGCATAACAACGCAAATTCTTTTTCAGAAAAAATAACAGGGACGCAACGCTTGTTTTAAAACGGTTGTCAACTCAAAAAAACTGTTATGAAAAAGCTTCTGAACCTTGCAGCGTATTGCACCGTCTTATTTCTTTTTCAGGGTTGTGTAAAAGATAAGATAACGC